>JBIKPL010000048.1:0-12036 GCA_044357485.1 Cytophagales bacterium | reverse complement strand
CAAAAAAAGGTTTATACAGTAATGATAAGGTAAGGTTATCACCAGGATTAGCTTCCCAAACATTACCACGCTGTCCTCGACCGGCTAACTGTTGATCGGTAATCACAATACTACCTTCAAAAACAGGAGATTGTTTGGCTAAATCAGCCAATACATCGTTGGTAGACTGACATTCTTTCAGGTAAATAATTTGATTACCTGTAAATAAAGTGTTCGCTGTGATTTTGTACAAGATTTTGCTACTTTTGTAAAATCAAAAATAAAGAAAATGGCTCAAAAGAAAAAGAATAAAGTTGATTCTGCCTTATTAAGTGAAATCGTAGTAAAAGGTATGCAAGAAAAAAAAGCGGAAGACATCACCGTAATTGATCTTCGTGCAGTGCCTAATGCCATTACCGATTTTTTTGTTATCTGTTCTGTAAATTCTGATTCTCAAGCAGATGCGGTTGAGAATTCGGTAGAAGCAGAAGTGTATAAAACCTTAGAAATGGACCCTATTTTCAAAGAAGGGAAAGAAAATAAAGAATGGATTTTGGTGGATTATTTTGATGTAGTCGTACATGTTTTCAGAAAAAGTCGAAGAGAATTTTTCAAACTCGAAAAACTATGGGGAGATGGTATCATTACAGATATCCCAAATTTAATTTAATCAATTCCAAACAATTCTTTCAATTCAATTGTTGAAAATTCATAAAAAGTACAATTATGGCTGAAGAAACAGAAGATAATAAGAAGAAAAATTTATTGCCTAAAACACCTCCTAAAGGAAGTATTCAAACTTGGTTAATTATTGGTTTAGTTTTAATTGTTTTTGGGATTACCTATTTCAATAAATCTACCTCTACGGTAATTACTACGCAAAAAAATTTCCATGAAATGATGCGTGCCCACGATGTCAAAAAAATCGTGATTGTAGGAGACAAAGTAGAAGTAACGCTGAAAGCGGAAGCCTTAAAAAACAAAAAATACAAAGAACAATTCTCTCAAAGAGGTGAATATGCCATTAACCAAGGACCTCATTATGAGTTCGCTATTGGCAAAGCAGAGTATTTTCAGGACGAGTTAAAAGCACTTGAAAAAGAAATCGCCTTAGCAGAAAAAGCACCATTAGATGAAGTAGAGGTGACCATTGACAATAATCGTCAAGACTTTAGCACCTGGTTTTTCAATTGGGGATTCTTGATTTTGTTGATTGGTGGATTTTGGTTTATGATGCGCAAAATGACCGGCGGTGGTGCTGGTGGCGCCTTGTTTAACATCGGAAAATCTAAAGCATCTTTAGTGGATGTAGATGGCAAAGTTAAAACTACCTTTGCAGATGTAGCAGGTTTAGAAGAGGCCAAAGAAGAAATCAAAGAAATTGTGGACTTCCTTAAAAACCCTTCTAAATTCACAAATTTAGGGGGCAAAATACCTAAAGGTGCCTTATTGGTGGGTGGCCCAGGAACAGGGAAAACCTTGTTGGCAAGGGCTGTTGCCGGTGAAGCAGGAGTGCCTTTCTTCTCTTTGTCAGGATCTGATTTCGTTGAAATGTTTGTTGGGGTAGGTGCCGCGCGTGTACGTGATTTGTTTAAACAAGCCAAAGAAAAAGCCCCATGTATTATTTTTATAGATGAAATAGATGCAGTTGGTCGTTCAAGAGGCAAAGGCGGAATGCCTGGCTCTAACGATGAAAGAGAAAATACGCTAAACTCCTTATTGGTAGAAATGGATGGTTTTGCCACCGATTCAGGCATTATCATTTTGGCCGCCACGAACCGTCCGGATGTACTTGATGCGGCTTTGTTAAGACCAGGTCGTTTCGACAGGGTTATTAGCATTGACAAACCAGATGTTATTGGCAGAGAAGCTATTTTTAATGTGCATTTAAAGAAAATTAAACTGGCCCCTGATGTTGATCCTAAGAAATTAGCAGCACAAACCCCAGGATTTGCAGGGGCTGAAATTGCCAATGTATGTAATGAAGCCGCATTGATTGCCGCTAGAAAAAACAAACAAGCGGTAGAATTAAGCGATTTCAATGATGCAGTAGATAGGGTAATTGGAGGATTAGAGAAGAAAAACAAAATCATTTCTCCAAACGAGAAAAAAATTGTTGCCTACCATGAAGCGGGTCATGCTGTGGCTGGCTGGTTCTTAGAACATGCCGATCCTTTGGTAAAAGTAAGTATTGTTCCTCGTGGCGTTGCTGCCTTAGGCTATGCCCAATATTTACCCAAAGAACAATTTCTTTATACCGTAGAGCAACTCACCGATGAGATGTGTATGACATTAGGTGGACGTGCCGCTGAAGAAATTATTTTCGGAAAAATATCTACTGGTGCCTTAAGTGATTTGGAAAGAATTACCAAATTGGCTTATAGTATGGTAACGGTATATGGCTTAAATGAAAAAATTGGAAATGTGTCATTTTATGATTCTAAACAATCTGATTATTCTTTTACCAAACCATATTCTGAAGATACCGCTAAAACTATCGATAGCGAAGTAAGAAGAATCATTGCCGAGGCCTATACCAGAACCAAAGATTTATTAAACCATCATAAAGATGCCTTAGAAATCTTAGCGCAAGAATTATTGGCCAAAGAAATCATCTTCCAATCAGACCTAGAGAAATTAATAGGCAAACGCCCATTCAGTTCTCAAACGACTTATGAAGAATATACTAGCGGTCAATTAGAAAAAAATATCGCAGAACGTCAAGAAGCGCAACGCGAACAAGAAGCGAAAGAAGAAGCCGAAATAGCAGAAAAAAACAATGCTTCCACTGAACAAAAAGCAACAGAAACTGCTCCTGAAAACACAGAAAATCAAGTCTAGGGTTTGTTTAGGGTTTAGAGTTTGTTTAGCGTCTAGCGTTTAGAGTCTAGGGTTAAGAGTTAAGAGTTAAGAGTTAAGGGTTTGTTTAGCGTCTAGGGTTTAGCGTCTAGTGCCCTAAACTGATCACTCGAAACGAACAACCCTAAACTGATAACTCTAAACTAACAACTAACAACTGAAAACGGACAACTGATAACTCACTAAGAGTATGAACCATTTAAAAACCAAGGACATCATCATCGGCAAAGTAAAACAGGCACTCAGTTCTCCAACGAATGTAACTGTTTCTTTACCTGACCAAGAGTCGGCGATTTACCCTGCGCTTAGTGATGATTTAGAAATGGCTTTTGCTGAAAATTTCTTGGCCGTAAAAGGTCAATTTTTCTTTTGCGTTGATCATCAAGAACTCAGAGAACAAATTGAAAAATTTGCCGCTGTTCGTAAAGTAAAAAACCTATTTGTTTGGGAAAAAGACTTGTTGTCACAATTGGATCAATCAAGCATAAAATTCAATTCCACTGAAGCAGAATTCATCAATTGTGAAGTGGGCATTACCACCTGTGAAGCGCTGGTAGCAAGAACAGGCAGCCTATTGGTGAGCTCAAAATCAAGTGCTGGAAGACGGTTAACGGTATTTCCTCCTATTCATATCGTGGTTGCTTATACGTCTCAAATTGTAGCAGAAATCAAAGATGGCTTTGCTTTAATGAAAGACAAATATGCCGCCTCAGCGATGCCTTCTATGATTTCTTTGGTAACAGGTCCAAGCAGAACTGCCGATATCGAAAAAACATTGGTCTTAGGGGCACATGGCCCTAGAGAATTAATTTTATTCTTAATCGATGATACCATCAATTGATCAATTACCCGCGGGTAAAAAAATATTCTTTGCCTCCGATTTTCATCTTGGCACCCCAAGTGTCGAGGCAAGTTTTGAAAGAGAAAAAAAAATAGTAAGATGGCTTGATTCAATAAAAGAACAAGCCTTTGCGGTGTTTTTGGTTGGCGATATTTTTGATTTTTGGTTTGAATATAAACACAGTATCCCTAAAGGATTTATCAGGTTTCAAGGCAAAATCGCAGAATTAACAGACGCGGGCATTCCTGTGTATTTTTTCAGTGGCAACCACGACATGTGGATGTTCGATTATTTTACCAAAGAACTAAATGTGCCTATTTTTCATGGACCTCAACAATTTAAAATTGGGGAACATCAATTTTATGTAGGCCATGGCGATGGCTTAGGACCAAAAGATTACACCTATAAACTATTAAAAATACTCTTTAGGAGTACTATTTGTCAATGGCTATTTGCTAGAATCCATCCAAACTTTGGCATTGGCTTAGCAGATGCCTGGTCTAAAAAAAGCCGCATAACCAATACGGCAAAAGAAGACATCTTCTTGGGAGAAAAAGAATGGCTATTGGTATACGCAAAAGAAATTCAAGCAAAACAAGCCCACCATTTTTATGTATTTGGGCACAGGCATTTGCCATTGGATGTACCCGTAGCAGAAAACAGCAAATACATTAACCTAGGGGAATGGGTAAATCATTATACCTATGCCGTATATGATGGGGAAACTTTAAATTTACAAACCTTTGAAAACTAAACTCCTCCTTGTATTTTTATCTATTATTTTTAGCAGGTATGCCCATGCACAAACCCTTTCAATTATTACCCAAACTACCATAAAGGAAGCCAACAAGGTATCGGCAGATCGCTATTACAATTTGTATGTGGTAGACCACAAAGACAACATTCAAAAATACGACAAATCAGGGAATTTTCTGGTCACCTATTCCCCTCAAAAACCTGGCGACATCAGCTTAATAGAAGCATGGAATTCAATTCGAATTTTTGCATTCTATAAAGACTTTCAAGAATTTGTATTGTTAGATCGGTTTTTAGTGGCACAACCCAATTATAAAATCAATCAAAATGACATTGGTTTTGCTCGAATCGCAACCATTGCTGCCGATAATCAATTATGGGTAATTGATGAAGATGATTTTTCGCTTAAAAAATATGACTTAGATGGGCAAAAAATAATTCAAAAAACGCCCCTAGAACTCATTCTTAAGGCCAAAGATTACCATATCAATTTCATGAGAGAGTATCAAAACCTTCTCTATGTCAATGACAAACAATCGGGTGTACTCGTTTTTGATAATATGGGCAACTACAAAAAAAAGATTGCCTTAACAGGCATTACAACCTTTGGCTTTAACAATGAAGAACTTTACTATTTGAAAGACAATAAAATATTTTTTTTCAATGTCTATAATTTTGCGGAACGAAGTATTAACTTACCAGAAGGAATAAACGTAACAAATGTCATAGTTTCTCCTGAATATATTTATTTATTTAGTGGCACCAATTTATTGATATGCAAATGAAATATTTATTGATCGCCTTTACAATGTTGGGAATAGCTTCGTGTGTTGAGCCAAGCAAAACACAAGAAACCAATATCCCCAAAACAGAAACCTCTACCAAAACAAATTTGGATACGACCTTAAGCACTACCGAAAGCTTAAAACTCACCTACAAGGAACGTATTTCCCCAACAAACGCCCCAAGTATCAATGCGGTTGACAGTGTGCTCATCGAAATGATTTCTATTATTCCTGAAATCAAAACCTATAGTCATAAACTTGATTCCACCAGCAAAGGAAAATCAAAATTAGTGTACAAAACCATCGAAGCGCCAAATGCGGATAGCCCTTATTATTACATTAAAGTAGATGAAAAAACGACCACGGAACAGCATACTAAATTTCAGTTTTATGTTAATCCAGTCAATTTTAGCATCAAAATATACGACCCAACAGAAGACATCCTGATGGATTTAGACTATTGGCAAGCCAATGGCAATGGCCTTTAGCCTCCAATATATTTTTAACAATAATATGACCAACAATAATTGCTTACAACGATGAAGAGAAGGCAGTTTATTGATACCTTATTAACCGCCACAGGAAGTATGATTACTTTAGGAGCATTTGCAGATGCCTTGGGAACACAAAAAAGCAATGACTTGATGATGCCTGCCATGTTTGTAGGCCATGGAAGCCCAATGAATGCCATTGAAATGAATGCGTTTAGCAAAACATGGCAAGTAGAAGCCCGCAAATTACCTCACCCTAAGGCTATTTTATGTATTTCTGCCCACTGGTACACCAAAGGAACTTATGTAGCCATAAGCCCAAAACCGGAAACCATTCATGATTTCGGAGGTTTTCCAAAGGCTTTATTTGACGTACAATACCCTGCGCCTGGCGCACCCGATTGGGCGCATTTTACCAAAGACCTCATCACTAGCACCACTGTACAAGAAGATTCCGAATGGGGACTAGACCACGGCACTTGGTCTATTTTAGCACAAATGTACCCAATGGCCGACATTCCGGTTTACCAATTAAGCATCGATTATACCAAACCTCCGGCATACCATTATCAAATAGGACAAGAATTAAGGGCATTAAGACAAAAAGGGGTTTTAATCATTGGAAGTGGCAATATTGTACATAATCTCGGCATGATCAATTTCTCACAACCAGATGCCGCCTATGATTGGGCATTGGAATTTGATGAAAAAATTAAACAATATATCGTAGAAGGCAATCACCAAGGGATTATCAATTATGAATCATTGGGGAAAGCCGCCAAATTATCGGTACCCAGCAATGACCATTATTTACCCTTATTATACACCCTTGGTCTTCAACAAAAAAATGAATCCATTGCCTTTTTTAATGAAAAAAGCATGATGGGTTCTATTTCAATGAGATCACTAAAGATTTATGCTTAAGGCTTACTTTTTAATTTTATAAATAGCAATAATAGCCACCAAAACCCATACAATATTCACAAAAGCGGAGGCGTATGATTTTAAGGAAACGGTATACACAATTAGCAACAATCCTCCCGTTAAATTAAGTAATTGAAAAAACAAGGATTTGCTATCTACTTTATTCATCGAAATCAATCCATAAGCGAGCAACACTTCGATAGCGCCTACCCAGCCCATCAATTCTATTAATTTTGCAGGATCATTTAACATGTCATGGTTGAGTTAAAGCGTAAGTAACAATATTGGCGCCCATTTTTAGCGCTTGTTGACGAATTGTTTCTGAATCGTTATAAACGGATTGGTCTTCCCAACCGTTGCCTAAATCGCATTCATAACTAAAAAAACATACTAATCTTCCTTTATACAACAATCCAAATCCTTGAGGTGCTTTTCCATCGTGCTCATGCACTTTGGGTAAACCTTTGGGAAAATCATATTTTTGATGGTAAATGGGATGACTAAAAGGCAATTCTATAAAAGCTAATTCAGGAAATACTTTTTTCATTTCGAGCCTCACAAACTTGTTCAATCCATAATTATCATCGATATGCAAAAAACCTCCTCCTTCAAGGTAACGACGTAAATTTTGAGCTTCTGCATCCGAAAATACGACATTGCCATGCCCTGTCATGTGCACAAAGGGATATAAGCTCAACGCTGCACTATTGGGTTCTACAACTTCTTCTTCAGGAGCAATATTTGTTTTTAAATTTTTGTTACAAAAATCAATCAAATTAGGCAATGACGTTTTATTGGCATACCAATCTCCCCCACCGCCGTATTTGAGTTTGGCGATTTTAAAAGAAGGTGTTTGTGCAAAGCTTACTTCCATTAAAGTGATACCAAGCAGCAAGAAAAGTAGTGATTTCATTTATGGTAATTGTCAATGTAAATGCCCTAAAATAATGTACGTTTACAAAAGTAGGAATTTGAGTGAACAATAGTAATGAATCATCAATTTTCATTAAAGATATTATACAGCAGGATGAATAAACCAATCCCTATAAAAAAAATATTTTTCACCTTTCTTGAATTACTTATTGCCACTGAAAAGCATTAACAATTTTATGTATAAATTTAACAAAGCCCCAAATGAAAAAAATTACCATAGCCCAACAAACAAGCGTATGCATTTCAGATGATATCAAAACCGGTGTATATGTCATCAAATACCTAGGAAAAAACAGTACGCAATCAACCCGATTAGTGAAATTGTAATTAGGGCCTAAAGGCGACACTCGAATGATGAGTGAAGTATTTTTAGTAAGTGTACTTAATTTCATTATGCTGAAATGGTCATTAAGTATATGTTGAATGATGGGCTAATTCGCTTTGCGTTAGCGGGATAGGCTTTGTGGAGCGCTGCCTTTCTTTTGGTTTGCGGTAGCTATAATTACAATAAGATTTGTCACAAAAAAAGCGAGTGCCGATCTCACGACCGAAGGGAACGCCCTACGAAATGAATAGCTTATCTATGCTATTTAAATCAAACTAGTGTAATACTTTATTAAAATAATTTCAAATAAGCTTACGTTAAAACTGCTAAAAAATAAGGCTCTAAGTGAAATACTGTGGATAATAGCATATAGTTGATGTGATGTGTGAATTTGCGATCGTGATAGAGCAATTGTTTGAGCTCTTTTTCTTAGTTGTTTTATGCTTAAATTGAAACACAAATACTAGGTAACTAAGAAAAAAGCGAGTTGCGAAAGCACGGTCCCGAAGGGAATCGCCCTAATAATTAATA
This sequence comes from Cytophagales bacterium, assembly GCA_044357485.1. Classification (GTDB taxonomy): domain Bacteria; phylum Bacteroidota; class Bacteroidia; order Cytophagales; family UBA9547; genus CALPQG02. The sequence goes on along the minus strand of JBIKPL010000048.1, from coordinate 3,612 downwards.
AAATACTGTATTACAATACTATTGAATAAATTAAAATCATAGTATCTAAAAAAATAAAATATCTTACAAATTCTAGCATAAATACTTTTGAAATACTTATAGCTTCTCTACCCACAGAAAATCAGCTAGAGCCAAAAATAATGAATTTCTGAGATTCAACACTTTTAAATATTTCCTATCATATTGGTTAGTTTACTATTTTAAAACATAACTAACACCTAATAAAAGATTTGTTGATGAGGTATAAAAGGAATAGATTGAACTATATTTTCTTTTATTAATATTCAACATTCCATAATTGTTTCTTATTTCTATAGATATTCTAATTTTATCATTGATTGGATATTGAATACCTAAACCAGAAGAAATACCCAAATCATACTTTAAAGTTTGATCAAATTTATTATCACCATTTTCATCTGGCCTAAAACCTTCTCCAGAAATAAAAAAATTATTATTTACTCCATACCCAATATATGGTCCTACATTTACAAAATATTTAATTTTGTTGCCAAATGAAGCTTTTACTAATAAAGGGACTATCAAATAATCGTAATTTAATTTTGCTATTGTTTTGTATAGAAACATTCCACTATTGTTAGTTATGGTAACATTTTGCCCCCACCCTTTTCTGTCATATGTAATTCCCGTTTTAAATGAAAATATTTTAGAAAAATTATACTGAAATATTAAACCTCCAGAATATCCTAAAATTGAATTTTCTTTATCTACAATACTATTGCCTCTAAAATATCTAAATCCTCCCCCTCCTTCAATACCAACATTAATTTTATCCTGCCCAAACAGACCTAAGCTTATAAAAGTTAATAAAATTAATGTTATATATTTTTTCATACTATTATACTTAAATTTTTGAACTGGTTATTGCTATTTAGTGAGAATTCATAAACATTAAAAATAAAGTTGAATATTAATACAATTAATAACCTATAAAGTAAAAGAACCAACTTGACCATTGATCCAAATCAAATATTCTCCTTTTTCAAAAAGTGATTTTTCGATTTCTAAGGCATTATGTTTTTCAATTACCTTATAACCTCTTTTGTTATAAATTTTAACCAATGCTTCCTTAGAAAACTTCAGCACCAAATGCTCATTGACCATCGTTACCTGTTCCGAAATAGGGGGTAATTTTTTGAAGTGTTCTTCTCTACCATCAATTTTAAGCATATAATCCCCTTCGGCCAAGGCGCTAATTTCTATTTCTTTACCGAAACCTTTCGAGATGGTTTTTCCTTCGCCAGTTTGAATTTCATATTTGGTTTCAGCACTCACAATCAACTTATTGGCACTCTCTCTAGGAAAAAATATAATCTTGCTAAAATGTTTTTTCAGAATTTTTTTCAGGTCATAATAGTCCACGTCGGTTGAAATAATATAACCATGTTCGTCAATCAAGTAAGTAGAGGGAAGCGCCTCTACATGGTAGCGGGTACAACTTTCAGAATTCCATTCTTTATAATCACAGCCATGGTTAGTCCAAGGGAGTTGATCGTCTTTAATAGCCCTAATCCAAGGTTCTTTTTTTCGATCCAACGACACACTAAAAATTTCAAACCCTTTGGGTTGATACTCTTGGTACACCTCAATGGTTTCCTCATTGGCCATTCGACAGGGGCCGCACCAAGATGCCCAAAAATCAATAAGCACTACTTTTCCCCTTAAAGAGGAAAGATGAATAGGGGTGCCGCTCGCGTTTGGCAAAATGATATCGGGAGCAACATCCCCATTTTTAGGAATATTTTGGGCAAAACCAAGCATCGCATGCGAACAGATAACCGTTCCGATAAATATAGCTTTGCAAAAATTTAACATCTCGTAGGCATTTGTAATTGAATGTTGGTCAATTAAATCAAATATGCTGTAAATCGCAAATTACATTGCATATTATGACCTTAATTTAGAAAAACAAGCCACAACTTAGCATAATATTGGTATTATTATTTTGAGAAGTAACCGATGGGCCATTGCCATTAGCGAGGGTATACGGACTATACACACTATTGGTTAAACTTGCAATGTAAGCGATGTCTACAAAGTATTCTTGGTTTCTAAAACCTGCCCCTAACGTTAAAAATTGTTTCGCCCTATTGACATGGTCTATGCCAGCACTTGGGTCACCATAATAAGCGTAGCCCGCTCTAATACGAATATCCTCTAATTTTAATTCTGCACCAATATTGGTGTTGATGGTTGATTTAAAATTGGAGGCCGCAAAGTTATTTGCGGAGCTATAGGTCAAGGCATTAACCCCATCTTGAATATTCATGCCTGCATAATTAACACTCGCCACTTCGGCACTTAATAAACCGTATTTGTTGGTATAAGCAAGCCCTAATTTAGCAATCCCTGGCGTTGTTAAAGTATAGCGATTACTACCGCCTCCCATGGTAGCAGTATGGCTCGTTTGCATCGGCAAGGTGTCGCCAGGATAATAATAATTCGCCACATTGCTTGAAGTCATTGTGGTTGCTTTAAAATTCTCTTCCATGGTATAAATGGTTGGAGAAGTCAAAGATAAGCCTATTTTAAAGTGGTCATTGGGTTTGGCAATAATGCCTCCAGAAATTTTCACCCCACTCCCATTCACCGTTCTTCCTTCTTGCAGTGCAAAAGAATTTAAAACTGAAGGAGTTGACTCTGAAATTTTCTCTTTGAATAATTTATCTTCTTCATAATGAATTCCCATGACCCCAATGGCTGCACCAAGGTAGATTTTATCATCATAATTCAAGCCTCCAGCAAAATCCCATTCATTGATTCGGCCTTTGGTATTGACATAGCCACTTTGATTCACCTTTGCAATTTTCATGTTTCCCAAGGTTTGATACCGATTATCACCACCCGGATTTACAGGATTAATCACAAAAGTATTATACGCCAAACTTTGTAAAGAAGAAATGGTACCATTTTTACCTTCATCAAAATACAGTTGATCGTTGGTGCCATTGGCTGTTTGAATAAAATAATCAGTCATGGAATTATTGGTATTGACACCTGAAAAACCAATATTATTGTTGAAATCTTTAATTCGTGACATGCTTACCGCCAAGGATCCTCCCCTCCATTTCCCACCAGCCAAATCATCTTTTGCAAAAGAAAAAATAGCCCCCATATTGCCAAGCGCAAAATTATTATAATTTGCACTCAAGTTGGCATTATTTAAATTACTGCTACTATTGCCATAACCCAACATTGGAGAAAACACAAATTCTGACCTTCTACACATGCCTAAGCCTGCGGGGTTACTCGCGGCACTGCTCAAGTCTGCTCCTAAGGCGGTTTGTGCTCCTGCAAGTCCCATACTTCTCGCGGTTCCACCAAAATTTGTTGACGAAAACAGTAAACCATCAACGGCATAATTTTCATATTGTGCCAAAGCCGGTTGGCTTAAACAAACAGCCAAAGCAAGACATGATAAAAGGATAGTTTTCATAATGAATAAGTATTAAACACTGTTATAAATGTGATTTACAATACTAAAGAAAGCATTTCGCGAAATGTAGGAAGACTATCGACCTCTTGATCCTCTACCATTGTTTCCGCCGCCGCCGCCGCCGCCGCCACCACCACCACCACCACCACCACTAC
>JBIKPL010000256.1:0-4557 GCA_044357485.1 Cytophagales bacterium | reverse complement strand
CCAGGTCATTTTGAAAGATTGAAAGTACATTTGATTTATTCACACCAACAATATCCGGTTTGCGATCACCATTTAAGTCACCTACATACACAGAAGAAGGGTAATCAAGCGTCTGTAAATCGAAAACTGATTTCAATGATGCAACATTAATTACACCAACACTTGATTTGTTTGCAAATACAGAAATCGTATTCGCATTATTTATATTTTGATTGATCGATTCACTACTATTGGTACCGTTATTGGATGCTAAAACGTCTATTTTGCCATCCATATCCAAATCAGAACAAGCCAAACCTGCTTTAAAACCATAAGTATTAAAAATTACTTGTGTATCAAAATTGCCTTCTAATGTTAAGCTATCTGAATTTACCTTGTTTCTAAATATACTCCAATTGGGACTATAGGTATTATTAAGCAGTAAATCACTACGATTATCACCATCGATGTCGGCAGTAATCATTTGCATTGAATTTAAGGTTAAGTAATTATTGTTTTTAAATGCTGAATCAATTTTGTTTATCGTTGATTTATTGGTGAACATTCCTAAACCATTCCCATGATTGAAAATAAAATCTTGTTTACCATCTTCGTTATAGTCTGCATTTACGATACTTAATGGATAGGCAGAGGTGTTATAATTGATGGCAGAAGCAAAGCAATATTTGTTTAAAAAATTACCTTCTAGAAATGTGGGATAAAATCTATTCGTAGTATACGATTGATAACCAGCTATATTTACCAGAACATTGGTATTAGAAGCACCCACTGGCACTTTAACGGTAATTACTGAATCGTTTACAGAAACAACCTCTCCTTTTACACCCCCAAAATTCACCTTTACATTTGCTTTATTTATGCCAAAATCAATACCTAATAAACTTACGATTTCTCCTAAAGCAGCTGCCGCAGGAATAACAGAATCGACCCTTGGAATAGCATTACTAATACCAAAGACTAATGTTTGACTAATACAGTCTGGGCTCGTAAAATTAATTTTCCCTACATAATTTCCTTTGGTATTTGCACCTACCACTTTCATATATATAGTAGTCGTAGCGATTGTATCTTCTATTGGATCAAGAATTATGGCATTAGTCGAAAATCCAGCATCTTGCTGTGTTGAAATTTGCACATTTAAACCAGAAGGAACGATAGTCAAGGCATTGATCCCTAATCCTTTTGCGTTTACAGTACACGATTGTATTGGGGCATCTTTCCCAGCTTTGAGATGAACAGAATTAAAATTACCATTGACACCAATGACACCCGCCATTTTATTTCTTCTAAAACTTATTTGTTTAGCAGATACATCAAGGGTCGCAAAATCTGGTCTACCGTCATTATCAAAATCAGCAACAATAACTCCTAAAGGTTGTGATGCTTGGTTAAAATCTACTTTTGCTAAAAGCGTATTATTGCTAAAATTAGCAAATTTAACAGCATTGTTTTGAAAAACAGACACATTACCAGTAGTTGCATTTGCTATTAACATATCAGGTTTGGCATCTCCATTTAAGTCTCCAATTGCCATGGATCGAGGAAGTGAATTACTTAAAAAGTCAATTCTGTCACCAAGATCAAATATCCCGTTTCCATTCGTAATATTTTTAAATATTGAAAAAGAAGCGGCATCTTGATTCGTTACCAAAATATCGTTACGATTATCATTGTCAATATCCACAATACTCAAGGCCGAAGGTTGGCCTTTGGTAATATAAAGGTCAAAATTGGTAAAACAGGTATCAGTAGTTAAGAATTTCAAGTTTCCGACACTTGCTTTTTTCTTAAATACCATAATGGAATTGTTTCCAAAATTTGCAGTCACTAATTTATCTTGATCTAATGCAACAACATCAATAGGTTGCTCTCCTGTTTGTAATTCAAATTTTCCTAAAAATGTACTGGTATTCAACACGCCAAAATTTGATCTATTTTGAAAAATTGACAGTGTATTGTCATTGTAATTAGCGACAACAATATCAACTTTGTAGTCGCTATTGATATCACATAAAGTCATAGAGCTTGGAGAAGCCCCTGTCTTAAAATCAATTTTAGTTGCAAATGAAGTCTGATTTAAAAATGATTTTCTTCCAATATTTTTAAAAATGGAAAATGTATTTAAGGATTGATTTAAAACCAAAATATCTAATTTACCATCGGCATCCAAATCTCCAAGCCTGATTGCAGCAATAGAAGTACTTGCTTTCAATTTAACTACTTTTTCAAAGTTAGCATTGTTTATTTTGCCTCTTACATCATTGGTGTTTTTATATACATATACAGCGGTATCACTATTACAAGCAACGATTAAATCGACCAAGCCATCATTATCTAAGTCTCCGTGGGCAAAACAAGCAGGTGTATAAGGTAAATTCAAAGCACTAAAATCATCATAACTAGTCGTGTTTAATGATGCATTACTAGCAGAATAAGTTACATAAAACTGTGAATTAGTGCTAGAATAAGTATTATTAAGGCACAAACTGATGTTGTTGGATGTTGCTCCAATGGGTACTTCCACGGTTAATTTATCGGATGCGGCTGTTAATACGTTGGCTCTTATCGTACCAAAAAACACCATATTTTTAGAGGGGATACTACTAAAATAACCATTGAGGGTAACCACACTGCCAATTTTACCTGAAGTTGGTACAAATGAACTTATATAAGTTTGAGCATTTGTATTTAAAAATGCCAACAACAAAATAATGCTTACGAATAAGCTTTTTAAATATTTTTTCATAACAAACTAAATGTTAAATATACAGGAATATGATCAGAGATTTGTCTCGCTTTTTTTAAATCATTAAAGTTTTTAGCAAAATTGATGACTCCAATATTTTTTAATATAATAAATTGAGCATCAATAAAAATATTATCATACTCATTTGCCAAAATTTCTTGCTGTTGAGGTTTCATTTTAATGCTTGTTTTTTGATTTTTTAAACATGCCGTAATTCCTCTTTGTTTCAATTTATCAAATGAATGGTCGTTTTGAGATAGGTTGAAATCACCCATCAATATTAAGTTTTCTGTTTTGTAAATACTATCTATTTTGTATAAATATTGACATTCTAAGGCGGGATGTTTGGCCTTTGGAACCACATGTATAGTCGACATTAATACAGGTTTACCTGCAATAGTAAACCTTGCCATAAAGGGCTCTCTTTGAATGAGTAAGTCTACACTTTTTTCTAACCAAGCATTGCCTCGTAATGAAATTTTAGCAGTTTTCCATAAATAAGCATAGCGTTCTACGCCTTCTCCATGGGTTGGATCACTTAATACATAATCCCATTTGGCTCCTTTTCTATTCAGTTCATCTGCGAGTTTGGCAACCGCTTGCCCTCCAAATTGACTTGAAGATACTTCTTGAACGGCAACAATATCAGCTTCTTTTAAGATATTGGCTATGTAGTTAATCTCTTCAACACTTTTTGATTTTCCAAAATTACACAAATTCCAAGTCATTAAAGTACAGGTCTGTTGTGCATTGATTGAAAATGAAATAAAACAAGCAAGCAATAATGATACGATAAAACGCATGTGTGGGTAAATTAATTTGAGTATAATATTGGGAAAGGTGTATTAATTTTACGGTTTCCTTTTTTTGAACTCCCTACCCTATCACCGAATTCAATTACGATACTAATTTCATGCGACCCCAAAGTGGAAATTCCTAATGAAGAAATGGTGAGATCATAAGCGTAAGCAAGCAATAATGTCGGTGTTTTATATCCAACCAATAACATCAATGCATCATTTTGTAATCGTTGGTATTTTAATAGAGGTAAACCTCTGTAGCCAAATCCTAACAACAATGGTTGTAAATTATAAATCCCAGTAAAATCAAATTGAAACCTATTGGTAATGTTTCTCATCATCAATGCTGGTGAAAATGTTTTACGAACTTCTCTTTGTATTCCTTTTTCTCTACCAACATAAAACCTGGCTCCTGTATGAAAATTTAAAGCTATCGGTAAAGTCGAGGACGAATTTCCAAATCCGACATTCGGTTTATTCAAATGAGAGGAGGATACTCCAATCCAATATTTATCTGAATAATAGAGTAAACCTAAGCCTAAATCTAGGTACGTTTTACGTATGCCGAGACCATTACTTTCCTCTATGGAACTCGTTGATTGTAAGCCATCATTCGAGATTTGATCGCCAAACAACAAATTGGTATACTTAAATTGATTTGTATTAATCCCGATTTGCACGCCTGCTCTCAACGCTGATTTCAATCTTACTTGAACGATATGTGAAAGTTGTGCTTGCATTTGCATATTGGTATAGCCCGAAGGACTTCTATCGTATTTGATAAAACCTCCTACGCCACTGTAATAAGGTTTTAAATAATGATCAAATCCAATGTAAGAAGTATTGTAGCCCGTATTTAAGGCAACCCATTGGTTTCTAGCGCCAAAACTTACCCTTGAATATTGTGTTGCACCACAAAAAGAAGGGTTTATACTCGCTGAATAATTATAAAATTGACTCAAATTTGCCTCTTGTGCAAATGACAATTGTACTGAAAAAAACAATAAGATG
>JBIKPL010000047.1:0-12065 GCA_044357485.1 Cytophagales bacterium | reverse complement strand
ATATTCCAACGGCCATTGCTACCTATGTTGAAAATAATGAGATTGATTTAGTAATTACTGGCACTGATATCAAACGTACAACGCGTAAAAATTACGCACCCGTATTGGTCCGTATTGCAACTTGTCCTGTAATTATTGTGGAGCAAAACGTAGAAGACGAAATAAAATTAAAAAACCTTGTGCTTGCTACTGATTTTGAAAATGTAAATTATAAAATGATGGATAAAATATGGGCGATTCAGGATTGTTTCGATTCTAAATTAACCATTTTGTATGTAAATACACCTAATCATTTTAAGGATACCCTTAAAATTGAAAATGAGTACAACATGTTTGTAAGTAAATACGAACTTGAAAATACCTCTTTATCGGTGTTTAATGACCATAATCTTGAAAATGGTATCTTGAAATATATTGAAAGAGAAAAAACTGACCTTTTAATGATGTCAACACATGGCAGAAGAGGCTTGTCTTCTTTGTTTAATGAAAGTCATTCTGAGTATATTGTCGGACATGTTCAAGTGCCCGTATATGTTCACAATTTACATACTGAAAAAGGATACTTCAATAGTGGACCTGATTTAGGCTCTTTCAATTTTAATAATATGTAATCATCATTGAAATTGATTTTTGCCCTGAAGATTAGGGTATTATTCTTTTTAAAAAGCACCAAATGATTTAATCTTTGGTGCTTTTTTAGTTATTAACTTTTTTGAAGTTTCATTTTAAGGTGAATTTAAGCATAACACTTGGTCACAATTCTGCAATGTCCCTTTTGAGGTTAAATATTTAATATTTATTTTAGCCACATACTCTTACCCAACATCAATAAAAAATGTTATTTTTGAGCAAAGCTTTATAGGTTTCAAAATGAAAACACAATTTCTATTGCTAGTATTATTAACAACCATTTTTTTTAATGGTAAAGTTAAGGCACAAACCGATGTTTTGTTATATCCAAATGGGGTAGTGAAATCAATTGGGAAATCAATTGCGGGGATTAAAGACAGTATTTGGACCACTTATTATGACAATGGTAAAATTCATACCATTGGTAAATTTGAAAATGGTGTTGAAAATGGATTTTGGAATGAGTATTATCCCAACGGGGACATTGCTTTAAAGACCAACTATATATTAGGTAAACCCGATTCTGCTTGGGTTGAATATTTTGTTGGTGGAATACCTGAAATTATTGGTAACTATAGCAAAGGACTTAAACTTGGTCAATGGAAAACATATTCCAAAGATAGCGTATTGTTAAGTGAAGAATCTTTTTCAAATGATTTGAAAGATGGCCTTTGTAAATATTATGAAAATGGATTGATTGCTCAGGAAATTACTTTTATGGCTGACGTGAAATCTGGAAGTTTTAAGCAGTTTTATGCCAGTGGTAAAACGAATTTCAAGGGTTTATTTAGCAAAGGACTTGAAACAGGCGATTGGGAATTTTATTATGAAAATGACCAACTCAAGCAAATTGGTGCTTTTAAAGAGGGTAAAAAAAACGGTGAATGGCGGTTATTCTATGAATCGGGTAAACCACAACAAACTGAATTTTATGAATTAGGCTTGTTGCTGTCAGTAAGCGATTTTCTTGATCCAAAAGGTAAAATTTTACCTAAAGGTACCATTAAAGAGGGTAACGGCTCTCGAAAAATCTATTATCCTACGGGTGAATTAATGACGGAGGAACAGTATAAAAAAGGAATCTTGGCAGGAACAATTCGGAACTATTACGCCAATACGGTTTTGAAATCTGAAATCAATTATAAAGAGGGAAAATTAGAGGGATTTGCTAAAGAATTTTTTGACTTTGGGCCTGTCGCAGCCATTACCATATATAAAAATGGAAAAGAAAATGGCAAGTATGTAGAATACCATGAGTTGGGTAAAATTAAAATCGAAGGGTTTTATAAAAATGGCTTAGCCGATAGTACCTGGAAAGAATATTACGAAGAAGGGGAATTGTTTACGGTAGGGGATTATAAAAATGGCTTAAAAACTGGGCTATGGGAAGAATACTACGACAATGGTGTTTTGCAGTCTTTAGGCGCTTATAAAGACGATTTGCAAGATGGGGAATGGATTGAGTTTTACGAAGATAGTTTAATTGCTACGGAAGGCAGTTATAAAGATGGGGTAAAGTCAGGTTACTGGAAAAGCTATTTTCAAGATGGCAATATTTCCATGGAAGGTGGCTTTTTGGATGGCTTGGAATATGGTGAATGGCGTGTATACCATGATAATGGTAGGGTGCAATCGATTGGGAATTACGAGGCAGGATTTGAATCAGGCACTTGGCGAGAATACCATGAAAATGGAGAACTCTATACGGTGGGGGCTTATAAAAATGGGAAAGAAGATAAATTGTGGGCGACTTATTATCCCAACCATCAATTACAGCAAGAAGAAGAATGGAATAATGGCCATCTCATTAAAATTGGCGATTATTTTGCCATGGATGGAAAGGAATTAAACAAAGGGACTTTTAGAGGTGGTGATGGTTCTCGAATTACGTATTATCCTAGCAGTAATATGGCTGCATCTGGTGAATTTTCTCATGGTCTGCCTAATGGTGGGTGGACTTATTATTTTGAAAACGGGAAAATTTCTGCAGAAGGAATTTTGTCGGATGGCCTTAGGCAAGGGAAATGGCGTTTTTTTAAAACTACAGGTAAACTTGATGCAGAAGGACCCTATAAAGACGATCAAATTGTGGGGAAATGGAAGTTCTACGATGACAAAGGAAAGTTAAAAGAAGAAAAAATAATGGACTAAACAACCTTTTATTTTTATTTTATACTTGTTAATTATGTCTTGCTATTCAATTAAATCGTATTGGTTTGTGCTGCTGTGCTTTTTGGCTTTACATGCTAATGCGCAATTCACTAAACAATATTATGCCACGGGCGCATTGAAGGCGGAAGGATTATTAAAAGATAGTGTGAAAGTTGGGCCTTGGAAATTTTATTATACCAATGGCAAACTTAACATGGAAGCAACTTATTATGCGAACTACCTTGATGGAGAATGCCGGTTGTACGATACGTCGGCTATTCTAGAAGCGATTGAATATTGGAATAAAGGAGTACAAAATGGTGTGCAAAAGCATTTTTATGCCAATGGGAAAATTAAAAAAATAGGCGCATTTGCCAATGGACTTTATGATGGGGAATGGGTTTATTATTATGAAAATAATAATTTAAAACGTGTTGGATCCTATAAAAATGGCTTACCCAATGGCAAGTGGAAATATTGGCATGACTCAGGTTTTGCTTCAGAGGAAATAAATTACTTGGAGGGCCAAGAAACAGGACATACTAAATTTTACGATGAGCAGGGTAGGATACTTCAAGAAGGAGATAAAATAGATGGGGTGGCTGTTGGTGTTTGGAAATTTTATAAAAATGGTGTGCTGAAAAGAGAAAAGAAGATGAGAATTAAGTAAGTTTGTAAGTCTATATATTGAATATGGTGCATACACTTATCCTAATGCTTCAGTTTAGCCATTAAAAAGTTTAAACCCTTATTGCTGATAGCTATTAACAGTAATGAATATCATATTAAGGCTGAATTAATTGAATCCAACTATGAATATACAACAAGCAACAATTGATGATTTAGAGGTTCTTGCCTTTATGTTTGATGATTATAGACAATGTTATGAGCAAACACCTGATTTTAGTGCTGCCAAAGATTTTATTCAAGACAGATTAAATCTCCATGACACGCTTTTATTGATTGCTTATGATGAATTGGATGGGGTGAAAGTTGGGGCCGGATTTGTTCAAATTTATCCTTCCTTTTCTTCTATTTCAATGAAGAAATTATTTATCCTCAATGATTTATATGTAAATCCAGATTTACGTAAGCAAGGAATCGCTAAGCTTTTAATTAACAGTGCTAAACAATTTGCATTTGATAATAAAGCGGGTCAATTGGTAATTGAGACACGCATCTCCAACTCTTCGGCACAAAAGTTATACGATTCTGTTGGGTTTACCAAAGAGGGGGAGCATTTGTATTATTACCTTGAAACCTAGCATTTACGTGTTTTTTATTAAAATGTATTGCAATCCCAATGTTTATCTCTCCTTGAAAACGCTTATCATTTGCTTTGTTTTTGTATTTTTTGCTTCTCGAGAGGGCTTTTCTCAACTTAAAAATAATGAATTAAAAATCAATAGAACTGCTGATGCCATTGTGGTGGATGGCGAATTGTTGGAAGATTGTTGGAATAATGCCTCCATTGCCAATGGTTTTAGACAAAATTTTCCTTATGATACGGGTTTTGCTAATGCCCAAACAGAGGTGATGATGTGTTATGACCATGATAAATTATATGTTGCGGCAATTTGTCATGATAAAATTAAAGGCAATTATGTCATTCAATCTTTGAAACGAGATTTTTCTTTTCCTGTGACAGATGCTTTTGCGGTTACCATTGATCCTTTTGGAGATAAATTAAATGGCTTTAGTTTTGGGGTAAGTCCGTATGGTGTACAGCGTGAAGGAATGATTTATGATGGTGGTACCGCAGGCGTTTCCACTGATTGGGATAATAAATGGTATTCCGCAGTTAAAATCAAAGAAGATCGTTGGGTAGTTGAGTTTTCAATTCCATTTTCTTCCCTCAGGTTTAAACCGGGGTCTCAGCAATGGCGCATCAACTTTGCACGAAATGACTTGAAACGAAATGAAATCTCTACCTGGATTCCTGTACCTCGAAACTTTAACATTGCAAGTTTAGCTTTTACAGGGGAATTGAATTGGGATGAGCCTAAAGTAAAAACGGGAAATAATATTAGTATTATCCCTTATATGATTAGTCAAAATGGACTTGATAAAGAAAAAAATATTGCGCCTCATGCGAAGATAAATGGCGGTTTAGATGCTAAAATTGCCATAACCTCTTCCATGAATATGGATTTAACGATTAATCCAGATTTTTCTCAAACTGAAGTAGATAGGCAAGTCATTAATTTAACACGTTTTGATATTGCATATCCCGAAAGGCGTAATTTTTTTCTTGAAAACAATGATTTATTTGGTCAATTTGGCTTTAGTGCAATAAGGCCATTTTTTTCAAGACAAATTGGTTTAACCTATGATACTAAAGCTAAGTTATTTAAAGAAATTCCTATTTTGTTTGGGACAAGACTTAGCGGTAAACTCAATAAAAATTGGAGGTTAGGCTTGATGGCTATTCAAACCGAAAGAAGTAAATATTTAAAAGCCAGTTCTCAGAATTATAGTGTGTTAGCGATTCAACGTCAGTTGTTTACGCGTTCAAATGTAGCCTTTATTTTTGCCAATAAACAATCTTTTGGTACCGACTCAACGGATGATTATCAATTCCAATCGCGGCAATTCAATAGGGTAGTGGGGGTAGATTACAACCTTAATTCGGCCGATAGTAAGTGGAAGGGAAAGTTGTTCTTTCACCAATCTTTACAACCTGTTTTACTGCCAAGGCAATATACACATGCCTCTTTTATGTCATATAATACCCCCAAACTACAATTGCAATGGAACCATGAATATGTCGGTACCAATTACAATGCGGAAATTGGCTATATCTTAAGAAAAAATTATTGGCGCATAGAGCCATCGGTCAAATGGATTTATTATCCGAAATCGACCATTGTCAATAACTTTGGATTCAAAATTTACAATAGTACCTATTGGAATAATATTTTTAAACTTACCGATCGAACGTTCCAATTTGTATATGATTTAAATTTTCAAAACTCTGCTAAATTAAGTTTTAGTGTGAGCAATGATTATGTCGTTTTGCTCAAGAAATTTGTTGTGTTAGGCTATAGCGATACCCTTGTAAAAGACAAAGCATTTTTAAACAATACCATAGAAATGATGTGGCAATCTAACCTTAGAAAAAAATTAAATGCTTTAATTACTTCAAGTTATGGTGCTTATTTTGATGGGAATAGGATAAAGGTAGAAACAGGAATTACCTATAGGTTTCAACCTTGGGGTAATATTACCATGAATTATAATTTATACAAATTGTCTAGGCCAATAGGAAATAAAAACTTAACTATTATTGGTCCTAGAATAGAAGTGACATTGAGTAAAAGTCTGTTTTTTACCACTTTTATACAATACAATACGGCTATTGATAACTTAAATGTTAATGCCCGATTACAATGGCGTTATAAGCCTGTATCTGATTTTTATATTGTATATACCGATAATTATACGGCCGAATATTTAAATAGCAAGAATAGGGCGCTTGTTTTAAAATGGAATTATTGGTTTAACCTTTAATTTTGATTCTTAGATTGAGCTTTTATTGAAAAAATAATATTAAATTTGAAATTAATCAAAATTACAATTGACGCTTAGCACGCATGAAGTTAGAAGAAGAAATAAAACAAAAAGCATTTAAAAATCCGTTTCATAAACTTGCTGTAAATATTTTATTTACAAGCAATTGGTTGTCTTCTTTACATAATAAAAGCCTTAAGAAATATGGCATATCAACCCAACAATTTAATATTTTAAGAATACTAAGAGGGCAATTTCCGAATGCTGCCAATGTAAGTTTATTGGTCGAGCGAATGTTAGATAAATCATCTAATGTTACCCGATTACTTGATAAATTGGTTGCAAAGGAATTGGTTACCAGAGAATCTTGTCCACAAGATCGACGTAAATTTAATATTTTAATTACCCAAAAAGGCTTGACTTTACTTGGTACAATGGATGTTGAAATTAATGATATTGAAAATATTTTAAATAATATTTCAGAAGAAGAAGCCAATGAAGTAAATGTAATTTTAGACCGTTTAAGGGGTTAAAAGACTGATTATTATTAGTTTTTTAAAAAAAATAAGCGTTGAAATATCACTATTTCCTAAACTTTTGATAAAAAAATAAGTTAGTTCTGAAAATTACATTTGTTAGTAAAGATAAAATTTATATTTTTGTACCAATAAAATAAAAAAAAACATGAAAAAGATATTAACTATCGTTGCAGCCTTATCACTTTTAGCACTTGTTTCTTGCAGAGGACACAGAACTTGTCCTACTTATATGAAGGTAAATGTAGAAGCGCCAGTTACAGCGAGTATAAAATAAACTTTACTGCTTTTTCAAGCAGCATCGTTTTATTTCAAAATAATCTTAGAAGCACCTAACAGATTGTCAGCATAGAAATCTGCATAAGGTGTTTCTTTTTTGTTGTCTACCAATATGGTTTGTAGTCCAAATTTTTTCCCTGGTATCAAATCTCTTTCTTTATCCCCTATCATCCAAGAAGCTGCTAAGTCAATGTTGTGCTTGGCGATAGCTCGTTCAAACATCAATGAACCTGGCTTTCTTGACAAAGAGTTGTGGTAGGTTTCATGGTAAGGCGCCATGAATATATCGTCTAAGGCAAAAGCGGAAGCTTCTTGAATTAAGTCATGTATATGCATGACATCCTGTTTTGTATAAATCCCTTTGGCAATTCCTGATTGGTTGGTGATAATTACAATTAAGTATCCTGCATTCTTAAATGCGGTTAAGGCTTCAGGAACGCCATCAATAATAAACAATTCTTCTGGCGTATACACATAATCAACTTTGTCTTTATTGATTACACCATCTCGATCTAGAAATATGCATTTTTGTTTTGTGCTCATAACTACAAAAGTAATAAGTTTTTTGATTTTCAATTCATATTTTATTTCTAAAACAATTTATAGATTTTTTACCATTTGTAAGTAGAGCGACTTATATTTGAACTTAGGTGTAGTCCTCTTTACCTTAAGCCTCTTCTACTATGACCAATTCAAAAATTGCGCTTCATGATACCGCTTGTTTTTCTGCTTTTTTTACAGATTATATAGCTGAAAATGAATCGTTAAAAGCATTTTACCATTTGTATCCTTCTTTAGCCAATGCAGAAATCATGGCCTCAAAACGTGCATTTGAGCAGGATAGTAGAAAAATATTGGTGAATGAATTGACCAAACAATACCAAGATATTGCTGATACGGAAGTGGTTACTAAAAATATTCAATTACTGAACAATCCAAACACTTTTACGATTACCACTGGTCACCAGCTTAATGTTGCCACTGGGCCAATGTATGTTATTTTGAAATTGATTACAGCTATCAATACGGCTCAACAACTCAATTTAAAATTTCCTCAGTTCAACTTTGTTCCCATTTATTGGATGGCCACAGAAGACCATGATTTTGAAGAAATCAATCATTTTAATTTATTTGGGAAAACGCATACTTGGGAAACCAACCAAACGGGTGCTGTAGGTCGTTTTGTGGTGGAAGCTTTGGCTACAATGTTTCCTGATTTAAATGATATTCCATCGTTAATTAGCAACGCGTATCGCCAAGGAACAACTTTAGCAAAAGCAACTCAGCAATTAGTGCATGCGTTAATGGGTAAGTATGGGCTTGTTTGTTTAGATGCAGACGTTGAACCATTGAAAGCCTTGTTTGTCCCAATTATGCAAAAAGAATTGCTTGAACACAATGCTGAAGCTTTGGTACAGGATAGTATTGCGAAATTGAAATTGTTGGGATATAAAAATCAAGTCAATCCAAGAAATATTAATTTGTTTTACCTTGATCAAAATTGCAGAGAAAGAATTGAAAAACAGGGGGATGACTACATTGTTTTGAATACAGATTTAACGTTTTCAACATCCGAAATAATCGCATTGCTTCATGAGCATCCTGAAAAATTTAGTCCTAATGTGGTTTTACGCCCGCTTTACCAAAGTACTATTTTGCCAGACATTGCCATGGTGGGTGGTCCATCTGAAATCGTGTATTGGTTACAATTAAAATCTTTGTTTACCCACCATCATGTGAATTACCCATTGTTAATGCCAAGAAATTTTGCAATGCTAGTTTCTGAAACACAACAACAAAAATTAGCCAAAGTGGGGATAGTCTTGCCTGATTTGTTTTTAGAACAATCGTTGCTAAAAAAACATATTCTGAAGTTAATCGAACAAACAAGGTTTGATATGAAACTTGAAATGGATTTGTTGGCACAACTACAAACGAGTTTATTGCAAAAGGCCAATGCGATAGATGTTAGTTTAGCAGGCAGTGTTATGGCTGAAATGAATAAAATGACTAAAGGAATTGATGAACTTGAAAAAAGAATAATTAAAGCATTAGAACGAAAAAATGAAACAACCATAAATCAAGTCATGAATATCAAAGCCAAACTGTTTCCAAATGATGTGCTGCAAGAAAGAGTTGATAATGTATTTAATTTTCTTCGTAATAATCCAGATTTGATTAATAGTTTAGTGAGTGATTTAGATCCCTTTGATTTTAGCATGAATTTAATTGTTTCTTAGATTTTACAACCAAATATTTTATACCTCGTTGTAATGTGCAGGTGTCATAAAAATATCAAATGAAAAGTCAACTTAATTTTAATATTAGCGCTACCAATATTTTTAGGATTTTATCATTTGCATCGGGCGTACTGTATTATGTATTTGGCTATGCTAATTATTATGTCTTAAATTTTGAATCTAGCGCCATCTATAAGCAAAGAATTTGTTTTACAATGATGTTTTTCATGATTGTAATTTTATCCTATTTTGTTCAAAAAGTTAAGCAAAATTTATATTCAATATTATATGTAGTTTGTTACTTGGCCTTGGCCCATTTGTACTACATAGGCAATCAATGCGCTTTTTATTTCGATCATACCTTAGCCGTTTTTGCTTCCTACATTGTAACTTGCATTTTTATTTCCAAAATAGACCAATTGTATAAGTATATTGGTTTTAATTTTGTATTGTTTTTAATTTTTGTACTCACCGCTGAACACTTAATTATCAATGCCTATACCTTAATTTTTATCCATTCTATGTTGTCTATTGGCTTGGCTTTTATGGTTGGAGGGAGGTTGGTGTCAGCAGTTTTAATGGAGGAGAGTCAGTCGCACATGTTTGCCGTTTTTAATAATTCAAACCAATCAATTTCTTTGCTTGATTTGAATTATAATATATTGAAAGTGAATGAGAAAGCGCAAGAAATATCTTTGAAAAATAGTGGACGAAAGATCGAAATAGGGGAAAGTTTTTTGAACCATATTCCAGAGGATAAAAAAAGTTTTTATAAGTCCACATTTGAAAAATGTAAACTAGGGATAGAGATTTCGTATGAAGTGGACATGGATCTACCTAACCATCGAAAAATGTATTTCGAATTTAGGTTTACACCGATTTACTCCTTCGATAAAAAAGTGTTTGCTATAGGTGTTTTTACGTTGGATATTACTGATAAAAAAGATGCTCTCAATGAGATTGTGAATAGTAGAAATAACCTCGAATTGATATTTAATTCCTCGACCATTCCTTATGCTATTAAAAGGTTTGTTGATAGTAAACTTGTTACAGCCAACACCGCAATGATAGATTTGATGAACTATCCGCCTGATGCATTAACCAATATTGATGGGCTTTCTTTATATTATAATCCACTAGACCGAATAAAAATAAGCGAGCAATTAGCAAAAGCAGGTGTTATCGAAAATTATGAACTTGAAATCGTAAAACATAATCAAGTGAAGTTTTGGGCATTAATGTCTTGTAAAGTAATTCAGTATATGGGTGAAAAATGTATGTTAATTAGTTTTAATGATATTACAGAACGTAAAAATATTGAAATTGAACTACTTAAAGCCAAAGAAGCTGCAGAAGAAGCGGTAAAAGTGAAATCTCAATTTTTGTCGGTTATGAGTCACGAAATTCGCACCCCCATGAATGCGGTGATTGGAATATCGGAATTGTTATTGGCTAATAATCCTCGAGAAGACCAAATTCAAAATTTAAAAACGTTGAAATTTTCAGGCAATAATTTATTGTCTATTATCAATGAAATTTTGGATTTCAGTAAAATTGAATCAAACAAAATAGAATTAGAACATCTTCCCATCGATTTACAAGAGTTAATGCATGATATCAAGGCGAGTTTTGAATTTACGGCATTAAACAAACATGTTGGTTTGTCTTTAGTCGTTGATCCTGAAATTAACACGACTATTTTAGGCGATTCGGTGCGCTTGTCTCAAGTATTAACCAATTTAATTGGTAATGCCCTAAAGTTTACCAATAAAGGTGATGTTGTCGTAGAGGCAACATGTCTATCACAAGGCAGCTCAAAAGCTGAAATATTATTTAAAATTTCAGATACAGGAGAAGGGATTAAACCTGATAAAATTGATCGGATTTTTGAAAGTTTTACACAAGCTTCTTCGGATACGACTCGAAAATATGGGGGGACAGGTTTGGGCTTAACCATTACTAAAAGTTTGTTGGCCTTAATGGGTTCCGAAATTAAAGTGGAAAGTACTTTTGGGGTAGGCAGTTGCTTTTCATTCGTAATAAATTTCGATTTATTATCCTCTACACCTGAATCGGTAAAAGAGGCAAAAGAGATCAATTATGATTTTGGAAAAGTTAAAATTCTTGTGGCAGAAGATAATGAGATTAATGTACTGATCATTTCTCAATTTTTTAAAAAATGGGGGATGTCGTTCGATGTAGCAAAGAATGGGGTAGAAGCGGTAGAAATGGTAAAAGCTTTTGATTATGATTTGGTTTTAATGGATATGCAAATGCCTGAATTAGATGGAATAGAGGCTAGTATGCTTATTCGTAAGTGGGGAGGTAAATACCTAGATTTGAAAATTGTAATCCTTAGTGCTGCAGTAGAATTTGAGTTACAAAAACAAATGGAAATTGCAATGATTGATGATTATGTATCGAAACCTTTTGTGCCAGAAGCCTTATTTCAAAAAATTGTATGTTATACGAATCCTGCATCGTTTTCAAATTAGTGATTTTTGAGGCGTTTATTGTGAGTTAAATGTTTGATTTTTAACCTCTTATCTATTCATAAAAAATAAGTGTATCCGTTATATTTTTATCACTAAAACTGCTACATTAGTGGTCTTGAATTTATAGCAAATTTCAGGGAATTAAATTAATGCAACAATCACTTTATCAATATTTTAGATGAGCTCTAAGCACAAAGGTCAACAACATTCTGCCCTCACAGCAG
>JBIKPL010000066.1:0-10896 GCA_044357485.1 Cytophagales bacterium | reverse complement strand
AGAACTTTGTATTCCTCTTTCACTAAATTCACCTCTGGATACATAGGTACAAACTCAAATCGTCTTCTAAGAGCAATATCCAGCAAGGCAATGGATTTGTCAGCCGTATTCATCGTTCCAATAATATACAAGTTAGAAGGCACTATAAACGAATCGCCAGATGGTAATGTAACACGCATCGGGATGGCACCATGAGAACGTTTGTCTTCTTCAATCAACGTAATCAATTCGCCAAATACTCTCGATATATTGGCTCGGTTTATTTCATCAATTATGATAACATAGTTTTTCCTAGGAATAGCGATTGCTTGACTTTTTCCTTTTTCTAAAAGCAATTCTAGAATTGGGTTGTAATAGGGTTGTAACCCTCCCAAAATAATATCATTACCGCCCGTGTTGTACATTTTACGAAGGGTATTGATGCTTAATGTATGTTTAGAATCACCAATGCTTTTTCTAAAATCAATCGATTTTTCGCCTACTTCTGTAATGAAAAAGGATGATTTTTTCATTTTGATTTCTACTTCTTCAACATCGCCCTCATTTAATGGCTGAATTAATTCATGAAATACCAAATCAAAGTCTTTCTTAACGCTTGCAGGATTTTCAGAAGCTAACAAGTTCTTCAAAGCTCTATCAGCAATACGTTTAAAAACCCCGTCTTTTTTCTCAAAAGTTAAAGCACTTCCGTTTTCTGTATCCGGGCGTAAGCCTTGAATAAAATCTTCGTAACTGTAGTTTTGATGAAAGGTGATAAACTCAATTTGGCTGTCTAAATTGGATTTAAAAACTCCCAACGCCTCTTGGTAACTAATGGTCTCATTGCCTGTAACAATTTTTGCGGCTTCTAAAACAGTATGATAGGTCTTTCCTGTACCCGGAGGACCGTATAGAATTTGGTTTAGCGGAAAATTAGTTGGAGCCATAATGGTATTGTTTGTAGTTTGAAAAGTAGTTCCAATGCTATGATTAAATGCAGCTCTTTCAAACTCATCGTTATTATGTTCCCGATAACTCGATTTTTTAGAACGGCTGAGTTGTTCAGTAAATCCTTGAACAATGGATTGTTTTTCTCTTTCGTTTAATGTAAATTCGTCAAAAAGTGAGAACCAAGGCACGTTGGAAGTACCTGCAAATAAAGTACTGGATTCGTTTAATTTATCTTTTGACAAAACTCCAAATTTACTTTTTTTGTCTGATTTGTTTAAATAAAAACTATATCGTTGACCAATAGTAAAATTAAGGCGGTTCTGACGGTACGTAAACAATAACCGTTCATCACCATAATGCACCTCCATAGTATCCAACATTTCTTTTAGGAAATCAAAATACACTTTGACATCATTTGCATCAAATTTCTTTATAAATTCATTAAATTCTAAATCGTCCTCTGGTGTAAGTGAACTATTTTCATAGCGTTTTAATCTTTCTTCAAACCTTTTAGTGATAAGTTCAAATTCAGTAGTAGTGATGCGAATCGCCTTGAACGAAGGATAGCTTTTTTTAACTTCGCCAATTGTATTTTCTACAATTGGGAAAATAATTTTCATATCGTTTTCAATATCCACTAACATCTCTTCTACAGTATCATAACTTGCTTTGGGAGTTTTAGCTCTTAATGTAAACATTTTGTTATCTACTGTTGGTTGTCTTTGAAAACCTATTACCGTTTCTAAGGCAGGTTGGAGCAGTTCTACCAATTTTAGCGCGGCTTTGTTTTGGTCGTCATGGGGCGCTCTAGTTTGGGTAAACTCAAAAATATAATGATACCCTGTTTTGGTATATTCAAATAGCAACCCCATACAATCGCCTGATGAACCAGGAAATGCTACAGGTAAGTACCAAAAAGAAGTAGAAAAATATTTAGATTTTTCTGTACCAATAAAATAATCGGTTTCGGCTCCTTTAGAACCTTTTTGGCGCAAAGTAAAAGTGAAACTAGAATCTTGATTGTGTTTGCTTTGCAACCAATCGTAAACTTTTTTTTCGTAGTCTTTGTAACTTAACATAGTTAGTCTTATTTAATTAATCCTTCAAATTAGTAATAGACCTTTTTTTGTAATCAAGCCCGCTTGAACTTATTGATTTTATAATATTTTGAAGATTAGATGCCATATAAAATTATTTTATAAAAAAAGGTAAAACTTGAGTTACTATGTCTTTTGTTAATTTTGCAAGAGGTCTTCTTTTAAAATCTAATTCGTTAAAATAATTTGAAAAATAATATCTGTAAAATTCAACTTTATTAGTTTTTAAGAGGCCAAAAATGTAATGTAGAGAATCAGAATGTCCTTTACTCAATTTATCACATTTTAAAACAATTTCACCCACAATATCAGTATGCGATTGATATATCGCATTCAGTTTAAATAAATTGACATTCCCGTCTTTTCCCTCATAATTAGGATCATTATTATTTAAAACTTTTATAAATTTAGGATTATTATTATTTAATCTAGTATTAATATATATATGATAATTATCTGGATGACTAATATCTGGCTTTATATCTTTTATTAGAATATTAAAATTAAAATCATTATCAAACCCATCTAAGTAGGGGTGTAGATGAGTAGTTAAACTCATTTCATAATCCCCTTTTAAATTAGAATTACAATAGTAACAGCTTGGAATTAAATTATAAAAACTCAATGCAAGTAATGGGTGTTCTTTTTGAGAAAAAAAGTGATCAAAAGTAGGTCTTATTATTTGTCTACTTGTTTTTTTATTAATGACGGTATTTATGTAAACTCTATTGCAATAGGGGCAAGTATTTATTTCTAGATTAGTTCCAATTTCATAAGCAAAATAATCAAATAAATTATAATTAATAATTGTATTAATAATTGGTTTTATTGTTTGATACACGGCAGGAGTTATTTGATGGCCATTTAAAATAGCAACTTCTAAATCTAATAAGTCTTGAGGCATCTTGGTTATTAAACCATCTAGTATTGCATCATTTGCAAGACTAGTTAAAATATTGTTTATGTGTGTGATATTTAAATTCACCCAAGGCTTAAGATTAGCGTGAATAGCATTAGAAAAATTATTTGAGCTAGTAATCTTATTTGCATCCAATAAAATAGTATTAGCAATACTTTTTCTTATATTGCCATGTAAATGATGTACTTGTACAGAATTTAAGGGATTCCCATTGTAAATAACATCAATAATGTTTTGAAAAAAAAGTGCTCTATCTTTACACTGTGCTTTTATACGAATTGAATAATCTAAAGCAATTTTATCAAGATTTTGATTTATTATTTTGATCATTTTCTTTTTGTTTTCTTATTTGACTTAAGACTTCTATTTCATTGCTTCTTTGATATAAAATTTTATCAATAACTTCTATTTTTGATTTATTAGCTGCAAGTTCTAAAATTTTAGTTCTAAGAAATGGTTCTCCGATAATTGATATTCTGTTTTTTAAATGATTTTCATAATATTCAAGGTCTATTGAATCAACATCATTTATTTCTTTTATTAGTTTAGATATTTTAGCCCTAGCAAATTCACCCATTAAACCATTTTTTAGAAAAAATGTATCTGTAAATAATTCATGAATATTTGCGCCAAATGTCTCTAAATTGTTGTCTAAATTTTTTTCAGATATTGTATTGCCGTCTACTTTCTTTAAAAGTATAATACAGTTTGTAGGCAAATCAGATAATATGAATGGAGAATGAGAAGTTAAAATTATTTGTACTTTTCTATTTGAGAATTTCTCTGAAACAAAATCTACAAAATGAGAAATAAATTCTTTTTGCCATTGTGGATGAAGTGCTAATTCTGCTTCATCAATTAATAATAAAAGTGGTTTTTTGTAGTTCAATTTCAGAGAATTTAATCTTGCGAAAATTGAAAGAATTGCATATTCACCTGAACTTAGATTTGTTTCATATTGGGGTAAATGACTAAAATAAAATTCAACATAATCAGAAATTCGTTCAGAAGCATAATATGATTCTATTAATTCTTCAGATGCTTTTTTATATGCCTTTGAATATTCAATTGAAATTAATTTATTTTCATTTCCGTAAGTAAATTTCATACCTGATTTATAAACAAACCCCCCAAGTTTTTCAAAGAAAGTCTGTAATTTCTCAATATTCTGCTGTAATACAGATAATTCATTATCCTTAATTAAAAAATAAAAGATACTATGAAGTTCTGGAATAATAGAATTTAAAGGATTATTGTTATAATTGTGAGTTTTTAAATATTGAATGATTTTGGAGGGTAATTTTTCGTGTAATTCAGGTATATATATAGGCCCAGTTATGAATCTAATCTCATACATCCAATTATATATAGAGGCTAAAAACGCATTAAGTATAAAATGGTTTTTATTGTTTTTAGAAATATTGAAATAGTTTTTTAACTCAAATTCCAATTCTTTTAGAGTTTTTGAATATTCACTGTCATTATAATTTAAACTAATATTTAAATATTTTGGAATATTTACTGGAAATTCTTGTCCTTTTAGTTCTTTTAAATTTAACCATCTAACTAATCGAGCAATCCTAATAAACTCTTGACTTGCGAATGATGAAAATCTATCATGATAGGAAATGTTTTTAAAAAAGGCATCATTTCCAGTTTTGTTTTGATAATCGGTGAAAAGTAAAAATTGAGTTGAAATGTTTTTAGTTTCACCAAATTGTTTATCTGTGTAATTTATTGAATTTCTTGATGTTGGATCAAAAGTATTTGAAAAATAAATTGTTGTATAACTTGATTTTATATGATTTAAATCATTTATTTTCTTTATTTTCAAAAAATCAAAATTTCCATTAAATATGATTTCTGAGTTGGAATGATAATTAATTTCATTATTTTTCTTAAAAATATAAATATTATCATTATCTGTATTATTATGAACCCCATCTGATAAATATTCAAGAATAAAATTTAATATACTTGTTTTACCCGACCCATTTTCACCAATAATACCTGTTAAATTTGATATATTATCACTATAAAAATTTGGTATAAAAATTTCTTCTTTTATAATCTCAATAGTTTTTAGTTCATTATCGTAGTTGAATTTATATTCATTACCAAAATTTAGACCAATCTCATTTAATCCTTTATGTTGTTTTATCCAAATAAATAATAATTCCATTTTCTTTTTCTATTTTATTTATACTGTTCTCTCCCTTCCGCAACCATACCCAACTCTCTCTCAACCTCACCAACACGTACCTGCCCATTCATCAACATTGGCAACAACCAATCACGAAGCGAAGCGAGTTCTTGGTTTTCTTCTTCCAGCTTTACTTTCTTTTCTAAAATCGGTTTTAATATTTTATCCAATTTATTGATTAAATCTGATGGTGGAATAGTAATTCTGCTTTGTTTTAAATGATCTTGTGTAATATGCCCCATAGTGGTTTTACGCAATTCAGCTTGCATTTTAAAATGCTGTAAATAATTTAGTAATTCAAAATAATAATAGCTTTTGGGATATTTTTTAGATGTTATTTTAAATATGTGTTGATTTAATGCTCCAGTCCCCCCAGTCCATATTTTCACATCCAATGTTGCTGACCAAGAAAATAAGATATCACCATTATGGATAACTACTTTTTCAGGAATGTTGATACTTACAAACTCTGAATTTTCAGTAAATCCTGTTCCCATTTCTCTAATTTTTATAACTCGATATGAATCTTCATTTTCGTTTGGTCTAAATTTTTGGCAAGCTAAACCATTAACAAAATTTGCAATATCTAATAATGTTTTGACCTCCCAACCCTCAGGAATCTCTCTTTTCAACTCCTCATTCCAAACCATTTTACCACCTGAAGTTTTATAAGGTTTTCCATTGGCATCCGGAAAATCAAACTGCACAAACCAATAATCATAAAGCGTTTTTGCCATAGCTTCTAGCTCAGTATTGATGTGGTTGTTTATTTCAATTTTTGCATCTAAATCCGAAAGGACTTTGGCGATTTTTTGTTGTGTTGAAATATCAGGAAAGTCTATTTCTAAATTTTTTATATCTGAAATAAACAAACATTTTTGTACTGCTCCTTTTGATAAATAATTTAATCTTAATTGGACAAAATCTGCATTTAAGTAATGGTATAAATAATTAGTATTTAAAAGACCTTCATTACATTTTATCATCCCAACACTTCTTTGAAAATCATAATTAAGATTTTCATCTTTAATTATTGCTAATTTACCTAATATTCCTACTGTTGATATTACTAAATCTCCTTTTTCTAGTCTGGTTCTTTTATTTATTTTAGCAAAAGTTTCGTGTGAAATTTTACGTTCGTTATTTGTTATTACAATTTGACCATTAATAATATTTTTATTGCTCAATAAAAAATATTTTCCTGCTTCATCATTTTGAACACTTGCATGCTCTCCATCTGTAATATTTATACATAAATTATTTAAAATATCTCTATTAACTATCATATCGCAACCCTTTCAAATTATTCTGAATTTCCAATTCTAAGTTTTTGCTTTCGCTGAAAAGCGCACTTAAATTGGTTTCAAAAGCGTTCATTTTATCTTCAAATTCCTTTGGAGAAATATCGGTATATTCAATTTTCACTTCAAAATATTGCCCTGCACTCAACGAATAATTTTTGGCTTTAATATCATCATACGAAACTACCACCGAGAAATCTGCCGCCGGCTCGTGATTATTAAAAGTGTTAATAATGGTATCTTCTTCCTCCGGCGACAACAGTGTTTTTTGGTTCTTGCCTTCTTTTACGGTAGTGCCCAGTTTAGAAGCATCGATCAAAACAATATCGCCTTTGGTATTTTCCTTATCCAGAAATAATATGGAAACGTTGGTTCCGGTTGTGGCAAATATATTGGAGGGCATACTCACCACACCACGCAACATTCTG
Source organism: Cytophagales bacterium (assembly GCA_044357485.1). Classification (GTDB taxonomy): domain Bacteria; phylum Bacteroidota; class Bacteroidia; order Cytophagales; family UBA9547; genus CALPQG02. The sequence continues at coordinate 4,018 of JBIKPL010000066.1, read as the reverse complement.
CGTTCCACCATTTCTTCCCGTATTTTGCGTTCTATACCGCTTTGGGCGGTGATAAAACCGGTGGGTACTACAATGGCCGCTTTTCCTTTTGCGGTAAGCGAATACATAATGTGTTGCAAAAACAAAGGATAAATAGCCATACTGTCTTTCTTGGCTTTGGGTATATTGGGCATCCCCGCAAAAAAGCGTTCGTGGTTTTCTTTAGTGTCCAAATCCGCCACATAATCGGAGAAATCCAACTTGAAGGGAGGATTCGAAACGATATAATCAAACCGTTGCAGCGTGCCGTTCTTGTCTTTGTGATACGGTTCCAGAATAGTGTTTCCTTTAACGATATTCGGGATGGAATGTACCAAATCGTTCAGAATTAAATTCAATCGCAACAGATTAGATGATTTTTGCGAAATATCTTGTGAATAGACTGTACATTTTTCTTCACCAATCTGGTGAGCTAAGTTCATCAACAACGTTCCTGAACCCGCACTCGGGTCATAACAAGTTACATTGCTCACTTCGCCATTGACTAAGCAACGTGCCATAATTTTGGCCACGGCGTGTGGGGTAAAGTATTCGGCATATTTTCCGCCACTATTGGTGTTGTAATCGCTTATTAAATATTCGAAAATGGTCGCATAAAAATCGAACTTTTCGTGAAAGATATTCTCAAAACTAAAGTTGATGAGTTTGTTTACAATGGCTCTGCAAAAGTCGTCTCGCTTGTCGGTTACATATTTACTGATGTTTTCGAACAAGACAATTTTCTCGCCACCTTCAGTCAAAACCGAGAATAAATCGCTGTTTTCTTTGGCAATATCCAATAAGGTATTGTCAAAAATATCCGAGAAGTTGGCTTCGTTTTGGCGCTCAAACAGGGTCGAAATAAATTGCTTGGGTTGCAGTCTGGCGGTACTTTCGCTCATTTGCATTAGCAACATTTCGTAGTCGTCCGCATTATACTTTTTAAGCACTTCTTCCCAGTTATCGGCTTGGGCTATCTTTTCGTCAATTTGTTTTACTTCGTGAACAAATTTGTCGTTAAGGAATTTATATAAAAATACTTGGGTGATAATCTTAAATTCGTTTCCGTCATTTCCCAAACCATAGTTGGCACAAACGCTTTTTAAATCGTCAATTAGTGCTTTAGTTTGTTTTTCAAACTGTTGTGTAGTGCTCATAAATATTTTATGCTTTTATTTAATTTTTATTATTGATCAAATTAACGACTAATTTGGTCATCATTTCTTTTTCATCAGATTTGCTTTCGGCTATCATTATGGTAATGGCCACTAGGGCATTATCACCAATACGTTTGTTTCCCGATGCGTTTAAGAGTTTATTATTTATATCGAGAAAATAGATAAATAAACCAGCAGCGATGCGCTTATTTCCATCGGAAAAGGAATGGTTTTTTACCACAAAATACAATAAATTAGCCGCTTTTTCTTCGAAAGAAGGGTATAAATCGACTCCATCAAAGGTTTGATAAATAGTTTCTAACGAACTCTTAAAGGATTTGTCTTTTTCATTCCCGAATAAGTTTCCTGCCTTTTGAAAATCCCTCCAGATTAGCACTTGCTTGATGGCTTCATCGTAGGAGAGTTTATTGATTCTTTCTTCAGACGAAAGCGTTTCAATGGTTAAATTTTGATGGTCATACTTGTCTAAAGTTTCAAGGGCATAAGCGTATTGTTCAATAACGCCTAAAATTCCTTTTGCTTCAGAAGATGTCAAGGTATCAATATTTCCTGCACTAGCAGCCAATTTAATAGCTTTTTGTAAATCAGAATATTTATAATTAAGCTCTTTTAATCGTTTTTCATTTAACGAATATCCTTTTACTAAATAGTCTTTTAATCGTTGGGTTGCCCAGATTCTAAATTGGGTTGCTTTGTTCGAGTTTACTCTGTATCCTATTGAAATAATCATATCAAGATTATAAAAATCAAGTGTTCTGGTCACTTTTCTCGATCCCTCAATTTGAACTGTTTCCATTTTGGAAATAGTTGCCTCTGGTTGTAATTCAGATTCTTTTATTATATTTTTAATATGCTTATTTATAGCAGGTACCGCTGTACCAAAAACGTCAGCAATTTGTTTTTGATTTAACCATAAAGTATTATTATCAAAAACTATATTTACTTGTGTTTCATTGTTAGCTGCTTTATATATAATTATATCTTTCATATTCTTACGCTGCTAATTTAAAATGAATCAAATGATTTAATGGTATTACACATTGACGGAATTGGGTTCCTTGTTTTGATTTTACTCGGTAACCAACTGAAATAATAACGTCAAGATTGTAATATTTAGTTTTTGTTTCTTGTGTTTTCCCTTTTATAGCACCATGTTGAGTGGTATGTAAGAAATCCTTACATACCACTTGCTCGATTAATTCTTCCTCCTTAAATATATTTCCAATATGTTGTGTGATTGCAACTCTATTTCTACCAAATAATTCAGCCATTTGAGCTTGATTAAGCCAAACAGTTTCATTATCAAGGTTGACTTGAAGTTCAATTGCGTTGTCAATGGATTTGTAAATTTCAATTTGATTTTCCATTATGCTACTCTTCCATAAAATTCGTTTATATATTCTTTTACTATCATTCCGTTGATGCGTTTTGATGTGGCAGCATCCATCGGAATATGTTGTTTGTTTTTGAATTGGTCAATCACCAATCGCATAATCATTCGCTCAATAAAACTCTCGTTTTCGAGCATTTTTGAGTTTTGAATAATTTGTGCATCCACTGCTGCCTTCAATCCTTGCAATGCTTCAAATAGTTTACTTTCGCTATCGGTCAAAGGGTCTTTTTCCATCAAGCGTTTGTGCAACCGAGCGTATTTTTCGTCATTATCATACTTGGCTCTGAGCAATTGGTTTTTGCGTTCCAATTCTTTGGCTTGAGCATATATTTTTTCCAAAGCTGCAATGTTGCTTTCCATTTCCTCTTTGGTCACTTCATTCAAATTTTTCTTTTTGAACAAACGTTCCAATTCTTCTTTCAATGAAATAAACTCAGGTGCTTTTTGATCGAAATTACCGCCTAACATTTCTCTGGTTTTTTGAAGGATATTTTTGAGTTTATCCGCCAAAACCATTTCCTCTTCTTTCACTTTTACAAAGGCAAAAATGACATCTTCGAGAGCAATGTTCAATAAGTTGGTAGTGTCAACATTGTTTTCCAAGGCTTCCTTTGCATTTATCATTGCCAAACGATTATTGGCATCTCGAGATAAAACGGTCAACTTGTGAAAATCGAGTTGCTCCAATAGTTCATAATTCCCCGACAATCGAATGAGGTTATATAAACTTTTGGCATTATTCAGTACACGAGTGATTTTTAAAATCTCGCTTCGGTCGTTGATTTGTGTAATTTGCTGGGAGAAAATCTCCGCATTCATCGTATTAAAATGAAACAAAACCTCTTTTATCTCCTTGATTTCGGCAGTGATTTCTTCCTGCGATTTGAAGATGTTAGAGTAATGCTGCATTTCGTCTCCCAACTCGGATTGCAATTCGTTAAAATAATCTTGGTTGGTCTTGTCAAATTCTTTTTGAATATCGGCAAAATCAACCACATAACCGTATTTGAACTCTTTGTAGGTTCTATTGACACGGGTTAAGGTTTGTAAAAGGTTGTGTGCTTTAATAACACGACCAATGTATAATTTCTTTAATCGTGGGGCATCAAAACCAGTTAGTAACATATTGAATACAAACAGAAAATCGATTTTGCCATCTTTGAAATCCTCTACTTTATCCTTGCGTTCTTGTTTGGTGCCAATGTCGTGAAGAATCAATGCAGCAGAAGTTACTTTGCTTTCTGTTTTCTTTTTGTCACCATAGCTTTCTGATGGTTCGGCAGCCATTCGATGAAATTCACCGCTTATCTCTTTTTGGGCATATTTTGATTCAAATATTTCAAACAACATTTTGGCTTGTAATGAGGAATCACAAACTACCAATCCACCAATGGTGTTGTCGTTCATTGCAATTCTGCTTTTTTCAAAA
>JBIKPL010000255.1:0-4588 GCA_044357485.1 Cytophagales bacterium | reverse complement strand
AGACTCAAAAAGCATGTAGGCAACTTTGTTTAAATATAAATGCAGCACGTAAGAATCTAACACCAAAACCTTCTGTATAACTGGTTTGTTGATTTGTGCATATTTATCAAAATTAAACGAACCATTGAGTTGAATATAATCTAGGTTAAGTTCTTTAATTAAAAAATTAATTTTCTCTATGTTAAACTCTTTTGTTTCTCCTACTAATTTTACCCCTGATATCCAGCCGGTAATAGCGTTTATTTCATCAATTGTTAAATAGGCTGGGTCATCTTCATCCAATGAAAATCCTATCATGTCTACACCCATTCCAGCACTATACCTTGCGTCGGTAAGATTACTGATATTGCCAACTTTAACCAATGTTTTAAGTTTCATGCTTTAGAAAATTTGTTTGTGCTAACTTATTTCGCAAAATAACCTATAAATCCCGAATAATGCTTATTTTTGGACAATAATTTAGAAATACTTGTGTAGCAATGCTAGGGGAGTTCGTTTTTAATTTAATAAAGATAATTTCGCACGGTTAATATATATTGAAATGAGCAAACATGGTAGGGTATTAGTAGCAATGAGCGGAGGAATTGACAGTTCCGTTTCGGCTGTCATGCTCCATGAACAAGGCTATGAAGTCATTGGCATGACGATGAAAACCTGGGATTATGCAGGTGCTGGTGGCTCAAAAAAAGAAACCGGCTGTTGCAGTTTAGATTCAATCAACGATGCCCGTGAAATTGCCGTAAATTTAGGTTTCCCTCATTATATACTTGATATTAGAGAAGAGTTTGGCGATTCTGTTATAGATCATTTTACGGACGAATATTTGGCCGGCCGTACGCCAAATCCTTGTGTTTTGTGCAATACCCATATCAAATGGGATGCCTTATTAAGACGTGCCGATAAGCTTGATTGTGAGTGGATTGCTACAGGGCATTATGCCAATGTGCGTGAAGAAAACAATAGGTTTGTGTTGAGTAAGGGTATTGATGAACATAAAGACCAATCTTATGCCCTTTGGGGCGTTTCTCAAGAAAGTTTGAGCAGAACCATGTTGCCTCTTGGTCATTTACGCAAAACAGAAATTCGTCAAATGGCTACCGACAGAGGCTTTCATGCTTTGGTCAATAAATCTGAAAGTTATGAAATATGTTTTATCCCCGACAACGATTATCGTGGTTTCTTAAAACGTCGTGTGCCAGGTTTATCTGAGCAAGTGGCGGGTGGAGAATATGTGTTGTTGGATGGTACTGTAGTAGGTACGCACGAAGGTTACCCTTTTTATACCATCGGTCAACGTAGAGGTTTAGGGATAGCTTTAGGGTTTCCTGCTTTTGTAGTTGAAATTCAGAAAGATAAGAATAGGGTAGTGTTGGGTAATTTAGAAGATTTGGCTAGAAATGGGGCTTGGGTCAGTAAATTAAACATGGTTAAATATGAAAATTTACATGATATGCGCATGCAAACGGTAACCAAAATACGTTACAACGATGATGGCTCCCCTGCTAAAATTCAACAAATTGGGGAGCGTATGAAAGTTGATTTTGACATCAATGTAAGTGCTATTACACCAGGACAAGCAGCCGTGTTTTATGAAGGCGACGATGTAATTGGTGGAGGTTGGATAGAATCGAGTTACATTGTGTAGCTTATTGGAATATATAATTAGATAAATATACGAATGCGTTTAAAATCATACATCACTATTGCTTGTTTTGCCATTTTTTTAGTGGCTTGTAACCAAAATAAATCTTCGGAATTAATCAATCCTGGTTATGATTTTTATCCTTTAGAAAAAGGAAATTATGTGATTTACGATGTAAAAAATATTGTTTATAATGTGATTGGTACAGTCGATACTTTTAATTATCAATTGAAAGAATTGATAAGTGATACCAATACCGCTGCAAATGGTGCTTCTAATTCTTTTAAAATAATGCGTTATAAACGTAGTTTGCCAACACAGGAATGGGAATTAGATTCTGTATGGCAGGTTTGGAGAAATAACAATGTTTTGGTAAAAAATGAAAATGGCATATCATTTATCAAATTAACATTCCCAATCAAAAATGGTCAAAAATGGAATGGCAATACTTTTAACAATAGAGAAGTTGAAACCTATGAAACGAGGATGACCGTTTCGTATATCAATGGTAAATATTTCGATAATATTGCTGCTATTGTAGCTAAGGATTCCTTACCTATCAATTATGTCAACAGGGATTTTCGTGTTGAATATTATGCTAAAAATGTAGGACTAGTCTATAAAGAGTGGCAATCCTACATTTACGATCAGGCTACTTTAGGGAAGTTTAAAATTGAAACCGGCAGTCATTTCGTACAACAAATTGCTTCTTATGGGAAAGAATAATTTTTATATTGGGTTTATATTATTTAGCCTCTTCACCATGGCTGATTTGAATGAGCAAGTATTCCATTATTATTATGTGCAATTAACGGATAAAAATCATTCTCAGCATACCATTGATCAACCACAAAATTTCTTAAGTCCGCGTGCTTTACTACGCAGAACCAACCAACAAATTGCCATCAACAATGCCGATATTCCTGTATCTCAATTTTATATTGATTCGCTCCAAAAACTAGGTTTTGAGGTTTGGTTAAAATCTAAGTGGTTAAATGCCGTGGTGATTTATACCGATACCACCACGATCAAACAAGTAACGAATCAATCTTTTGTGGTGTCGCATCAAAGGCTTACCAGGGTCGCGGCAGACCTTATTTCTCCACTAAAGTCGATACAACAACAAAGTGCTGTGGCGATAAACTATGGCAATGCAGCAAATCAAATTACCATGATTGGCATTGACCAAATGCACAAAGATGGGTTTGCCGGACAAGGAATGCAGGTGGCAGTACTTGATGCCGGTTTTAGCAAAGCCAATCAATTAAAAGTATTCGATTCATTGTTTGTGAACAACCGTATCTTAGGGACTTATGATTATGTGAAAAAAGAAACGACTGTTTATGAAGACCACGAACATGGTATGGAAGTGTTGTCGGTACTGGCAGGTTATAGCGAAGGTAATTTAGTGGGCGGTGCCTATAAAGCCTCTTTTTATTTGTTAAGAACAGAAGACAACAATTCTGAATCGCCATTAGAAGAATTTAATTGGGCGGTGGCGGCTGAGTTTTCAGATAGTATTGGCGTTGATGTCATCTCTTCTTCTTTAGGCTATACCGATTTCGATACCCTTAGCCTTTCCCATCATTATAGCGAGTTTAATGGCAAAACGACCATCGCTGCACGGGCGGCAAAAATGGCGGCAAGTAAAGGTATATTGGTTTGCGTATCGGCAGGTAATGATGGTGCGAATGCTTGGAAGCACATTTCTACTCCAGCGGATGCCGATTCGATTATCACCGTTGGCGCGGTTGATAGTCAGGGAAAATATGCTTATTTTAGTTCTATTGGCCCAAGTGCTGACAATAGAATTAAACCCGATTTGGTGACCAAAGGTTTGGGGGCCTGGGTGGCAACCACCTCAGGGACTTTTGGGTCAAACAATGGTACTTCGTTTTCTTGTCCTATTTTGGCTGGTTTGGCAACGGGCTATTGGTCCGCTTTTCCGAATTTAACAAGTCAAGAGGTGATTCAAAATTTAAAACTTTCGGCTAGTCAATACCTTAATCCTGATAATTATTTGGGTTATGGTATCCCCAATTATTCGAAAGCAAAAAACATCGTATTGGGAGATGTTAAACAGGGCAATGCATTGATGTATCTGTTGTTTCCTAATCCCGTGGATGAAAATAATACGTTGGTAATCCGAATGTTGGATAATTTAAATGAATTAATTGTTTTTGTGTATCATGCCGATGGTTCATTGGTTTTGACGAAGCCTGTTGCACAAGTTGGTAATGATATTTTTCTCGATGTTTCTTCCTTAGCCAAAGGGGTGTACTTTTTAAAGGTGCAGAATGTAAATCAAAGTAAAACAGTACCTTTTGTGAAATGATGATTGTATAAAAAAGACCTGACGTCTTTTGAATTTTTAGCACTGATTTGGGTGAAATAAATAGGCTCTGCTGAAAAACTCAATTTACATCATTTGTAAATCATATTTAGCAAATATACTTAAAATTATGATGCTAAAATGGCCACTCCATTTAATTGAAATGATTGGCTAATTCGCTTTGCGTTAGCGGGAGAGGCTTTGTTTGAGCTCTTTTTTCTTGTGGCTTGAGGTAATCTTTTAATACGCTATGATTGTACCACAAGAAAAATAGCGAGTGCCGATCACGCGACCGAAGGGAACGCCCTACGAAATGAATAGCTTACCTATGCTATTTAAATCAAACTAGTGCAGCCCTTTAATGAAATAAAATACCCTTGCATTTAAACGGTTAAAGCAATGGCTTAAATATCTAAAAATCAATAAATAAACTGTTTTTCAGCAGCTCCTAAATAATTCCCTTCATTTTAGGCTTGTACTGTTTCAATACTTTAAAAAGTGCCTTTAATATTGAAGTTTCGATAATTTTGCTTGTTGCTTTTTGGGTCTGTTTTTCTCATATTCAAAAAAGGTTTTCCCCAGGTTTTTCATAAATGGGAAGGCTATGCTTTCAT
>JBIKPL010000254.1:0-4612 GCA_044357485.1 Cytophagales bacterium | reverse complement strand
ACATGCATGCGTGGAAAAGTCATAGTAGTAGATTTAGAGGTGATATAAAAACATTAACAGTCACAATTTTTAGACAAGTTAAGTTCATTTGAAAAACCCAATAAGGTAATGGCAAATTCACTCAACACAGCGACATTGATACAATAACACACTTTAGGGCCATCAATGGTGCCAACAATTAAGCCGGCCTCTTTCATGGCTTTCAAATGTTGAGAAACCGTTGACTGAGACAAGGGTAGTTCTGAAACAATTTCACCGCAAATACAAGATTGCTTTTGTATTAACAATTTCAGAATAGCGATACGGGCGGGATGCGCCAAAGCCTTTGCCCAAATCGCAAGCTGCTTATTGTTGGTTTGACTTTCTTTAGAATTGCTTAGTATCACGACAACTTATTATATCGTAAATATACGATAAAGAATTAAACTACAAAAAACAAAACGATTTTCCCCAAAATGAGTCAAAGGGGAAAAAGATAAAAAATCATCAAAGCCGACTATTGGCACCTATTTATAAAAATTGAACAGGAGCTTATTTTCCTAATCCATAATACCGAATGGTATTGGTAATCATTTCTAATTTAATTTCTTCATTTTGAATTCTTTCTTTCAGATAATAGTAATAATTTTTACCTATTTTAAAATGCCCAAGAATACCTACTTTTTCTAAAAAATAAAGATGTTGCTGAATAGCCCCTTTGGTAAGGTCGACATTTTTAGTAAAACTATCGAGGTTTAGACATACATCACTACCTTCAACCAAATCCAATAATTGAGACCGAATAGGACTGTCTAATTTTTTCCTTTTATTCACTTTTATTTGCTTATTAAATTGCTGTTTTTAATCGATTTTTATAACATTTATAAAATGTTCAACTAAAATACCTCAAATGACTTAAGCAATATTAGAACTATATTAAGGACATAAAAAGGCGAAACAAGAACAATAATGATTATATAACAATGTGTTGATGTTTAAATAACAGACTTAACAATTTAATAACATTAGAATAATGATTCATTTATATTAAATCGAAATAAAGATTCTATTTTCGCATATTGGATTTTTAAATTATCTTTAGGCAAATGAATATCTCAGCACAAGACATATTCCCAGAAATGGAGAAGAAAATAGAAAGCCCTAAAACCTTTACTTATAAAAGGTTGGTGTTGTTTCTATTTATCTTATACTTGTTTCTATTCTCTCTAAAAATGATGAGTATGTCTGCGCAATTATTTGACACCAACATTTTAAAAACTGCCCTATCCAATCCTTTTGTGGCATTAGTCATTGGTTTATTGGCAACGGCCATCTTCCAAAGCAGCAGTACCACCACCTCGATGTTGGTTGCTTTGGTTGGGTCGGGCGCAATAACCATCACAGCAGCAATTCCTGTGGTAATGGGGGCAAATATCGGCACTACGATTACCGCCATTATTACTGCCGTGGGGCATATCTCCGGAAAAAAAGAATTTAGGAAAGCTGTAAGCGCAGCCTTTATACATCATAATTTTAAATTATTAACGGCTATTCTTTTATTTCCGCTTGAATATTATTTCCATTCGCTCTCAAAACTTGCGGTATATTTTTCACAGTTGATAAGTGCCGACCAAGTCAGCAAAAACGAATCATCCTCTTTCTTATACAAATACACCATTGACCCATTGGTAACACTTTTCACCGAACAGTTTGCCCTAAATCCACTTACCAATTTCATTGTTTCCTTGTTGATGTTATTTATTTCCATAAGGTTGTTCATTGCCTTGTTAAGAAATTCATTGATAGGAGAATCACAAAAAAATCTTGACCTTTATGTATTCGGTGGTCCAATAAAAGCATTCTCATGGGGAATGGTCACAACCGCCTTAATCCATTCAAGCACAGCCACAACCAGTTTTATGGTACCCTTGGTAGCAACAGATAAAGTATCTTTACGCAAAGCGCTTCCATTTATCATTGGGGCAAATATTGGCACCACTTTCACTGCTTTGGTAGCCGCTTTAAGTAAATCGCCCGATGCAATGAGTATTGCTTTGGCTCATTTTTTATTTAATTTTATTGGAATGGTGTTGTTTTTCCCTATGCCTTATTTAAGAGAAGTACCATTACTTCTTGCAAAAAAAATAGGGGCATTTGTGCATCGTTACAAATATGTTATTTTCATTTATGTCATCATGCTCTTTTTCTTAATTCCGTTCTTATTAATTGCCTTGAGTCAATAAAATGAAGCTGACACCATTACTGATATTCCTTACGCTTTTTGTATCACATACAATCTCGGCCCAACTATCGCAATCCTACAGTAATCCATTGGAGTTAAATCACCAATACGGCATCTATTATTTTACGGCAAACGAGCATTTCATACACTTCCAAACCTCCCTTTATCAAACGGCTCAACCCTTAGCAAACAGCAACGATTACTTTAGCAATACCAAACCCTTCTCAGGATTACACCAGATTGCCATGCAATTAGAAGCCAATAGAAAAGTCTCTCCCAATTTTCACTTGGGTATTGTGCCTCAAATTAATTTCAGAAACGACAATACAACCTATAGTTTACGACCAAATATAACCCACAATGGCAATTTATATAAACTGCAATTTTTAAAAACTTTTGGACTGAGTTTATCGAAACAGGTTTTTGAAAAAAACAGCAACCCATACATTTCAACAGTCCCTATTACTTTGGCCACCTTTGATTTAGGGCTAGCCTTGGCATACAAAATCCCTTTTCCAAAACTCCCTTTAAGATTGATGTTGTCTTATAAAGTTTTTTTCATCAAAGAATTTACCGATGACGATGCCAAAATTTACGACAAAAGGTATGTCGATTTCGACCAACTTAAACTATCCATACAAACCTTATTGGCACGCAAAGTAAACATTAGCCTTTGGGGTGCATTTCAAAACCAATACCTGCTTGCATTAGCAAACAATATAAGTCAAGAAAAAAACATCAGGTTTAACACCCCAATGATTGGGTGGGAAATCAAGTACTTTTTAGGTGTCCCAAATCAAAAAAACAATTATTCTTTTATTTTTTAAGGTTTCCTTTTGTTCCATTGGATAATTAAAAGAAAATACATAAATTTTGATTCTTTTAATTGGTATTGAAACAGGATGAAGTTAAAATCCAACCTTCTTATATTCGTATTAACCCTATTTTTTTTCGTTAATTCCGAAAAATTAATGGCTACGCATATCGTGGGAGGAGAATTAACCTATCGATACATCGACACCAATACCTATGAAATTACGCTAAAAGTCTATAGGGATTGCTTTAACGGAATTCCTCCATTCGACAACCCCACTTTTATTTATGTTTTTGATGGCTTCAATAATTATATTGGTTACACCATGCTTTTTCAAAATACATTAAATGGAGATACCCTACCCTTAATTTCTCCTGATTCCTGTAAGCTTCCGCCCAATGACATTTGTGTAGAAGAAAAAATATTAAAAGACACCCTCTATTTACCTTATTTAAAAGAAGGCTACTTATTTGCCTATCAAAGATGTTGCAGAAACAATAGCATCTTAAACATCGAAAATCCTGACCTGTCGGGTGCTACGTATGCACAACACCTCTCCATGGACTCTAGTTTAGCCGTAAACAACAGTTCACCCTATTTCAAAAACTTCCCTCCTATTTTTATTTGCAATGAAGTGAATCTTAAGTTTGACCATTCGGCGATAGACCCAGATGGAGACTCTTTGGTATACGAACTTTGTACGCCTTATACAGGAGGAGACTCCATTATTCCATGGCCCTGGCCTTTGCAGGGATATAAAACGTATAAAATTTACACCGCCCCTTTTGACACTGTTATTTTCAAATCGCCCTATAATGTCAATAACCAATTAGGAGGTAGTGAGGCCATGAAAATTGATCCATTTACGGGATTACTCACCGCCAAGCCAAGTCAAATTGGGCAATATGTGGTAGGCATAAGTGTGAAAGAATACCGTAACGGAATTTTGATTGATGTACACAAAAGAGATTTCCAATTTAATGTAACCGATTGTAGGGAAAAACCCCAAGCCGTAATCCCCTCGGTAATTATACAATGTCGAGGGGATTTAAGTGTTGCATTTCAAAATAAAAGTAGAGGAGCCGTCTCCTATTTATGGGATTTTGGAGACCCTCCATCTGGATTACTCAACACCTCCCTTGAAAAAAATCCTAACCATAGCTTTACGGCGCTAGGTACTTACAACGTAACGTTAATCTCTAATCCAACCCTCGATTGTAGTGATACCGCCATTGCAAAAGTAAATGTATACAACAAAATTACAGGGGCAAACTTTGATCTTGTAGATGCTTGTGCCAATATCACGGTGAGTTTGCACGACAAATCGATACTGTCGGAAGGAAACCCGACACGTTGGCAATGGACCATCGACAACCAAGATACCCTGTCTTCCAAAGACACAAATTATGCCATCAAAAGCGTCGGCATTCATGACATAAAACTTAAAGTAACCAACGAAAATGGTTGTGTAGATTCTATTACAAAACCCCTTGAAATATTTCCGGTACCCATCATTGAAGCTTTTAGTGACACCGCCAAATGCCAAGATGACAGCACACAACTTCGGGTTACAGGGG
>JBIKPL010000253.1:0-4620 GCA_044357485.1 Cytophagales bacterium | reverse complement strand
TACACATTGGGAAATGATGGTGCATGAAATTTTTGGTTACCTCGTTTACAAAGTGATGGGCTATAGCAAATAGTGATGTGGCATAGAACATACCTTTACCTGCGCTAGATTTAATAAAGGTGTAAAAGCCTTGGAAGCAATATTTTGGAGTTGTGTTTTATGTCAAGATTTGGTCGAATACCTGCACACAATGTCGTTTCCCGCTGGCGCTCGTGAATTTCGGTGTGCTGGTGCACGTCTGAACGCAGTGGTGACGTGTACCAAGTTTAAAAGTATGAAATTAGAAGCTGGTAGAGACAATAACCTTTAGCGTTTCAATTGAATAGTTGGTCCACGTTGAAGCAGGGAACCAGCGGATAACATTTGACGTGCGCAAGCGGGGAAATTTTCAAAATGTTAGAGGTTAAAACAATTGAAAAATAGCTAAAAAAAGGATTATATAATTTTATATAGTCCTTTTTTTAGCTATTTTTAAGTACATAAACTTATCAAAGTGAAACAAAGCATTCATTATATAATTATCATAATTTTAGGATTTATACTTTATGGTAACTCTATTAAACATGAATTTGTAATTGATGACACAAGAATTATTGTAGAGAATAAAGATGTCACTAATTGCAACATTATTAATTTATTATCTCATGGAACATACTATGGAGTTAATGGAATTAATAGTGGTGCATATCGTCCACTTACAATGATTACATTTTCAGTTTTATGTAAAATTGGAAATGGATCGCCAATGCCATTCCATCTATCAAATGTACTTTTGAATATATTTGTAACTATTTTACTATACCATTTATTGATTTTACTTTTTGAAAAATACACTTCGGATAGCCTTTTATATTTAATCTTAAGCTGTGTATTTATGTCAATGCCTATTCATACAGAAGTGGTTGCTAATGCCAAAAGTTTAGATGAAATTTTAACTTTATTGTTTGGTATATTATCCACTATTTATACATTAAAATATATTAAATCATTTGATAATAAACATCTTTACTTAATAATGATAAATATTTTTTTATCAATATTAAGTAAAGAAACAGGCATAATATTTATGTTTACTAATATCACCTTAATGTATTTTAATAAAATCAAATATTTAAAAATATCAATTTTATTAATTGTTGGGATACTATATTTTATAATGAGAGAATCATTTTTAGATAATCCTCCTAATCTCCCATTATTAGCAGAAAACAACTCTTTGATTTTAATAAAAAATGGTGTCAATTTATTTGCAACAAAAGTTTATATATTAGGTTTGTATTTTTCAAAATGTATTTATAATCAATATTTTAGTTGGGATTATAACTTTGTAATCAATGAGAAAAAACTTACAGATTTAAGTGTTATACTAAGTATAATATTACTATTAGTTAGTTTAATAGTTTTTATCAAGAATATTAAAAATGAGTTTTTATATTCATTTGGTTTTTTATGGTTTTGGTTACCATTAGCATTAACTTCAAATTTTATATTTTTAATACCATGTACATTTGGAGAACGCTTTGTTTTCATATCAAGTTTTGGTATAATCATTATAATTTGTAATCTAATTTTAAAATTAAAAATACACAAGTATATCTCATTCAGTATTTTAACAATAATTGTTTTTATATATTCATTTCAAGCTTATTCACGTTCTAAAGCTTGGAAAACTAATGAAACAATTGTTGTTTCAGAACTAAGCTACACAAAATCAAGAAGAGTATTATTATCACAAGCTATTCGTATTTATCATAAACTTGATGATTTAAAAAAAAATAAATACATTAAAGAAACTGAAATACAATCTAAAAGAGATAGTGTAATATTATTATGTAAAAAAGTAATTCAAATTTATCCAAATACAAATGAACATTATCCATTTTCTTTTATAGGTTCAATCCTTATAGATTTCAATCAAATTGATAGTGCTGAAAATTATTTAATAAAATCGGAAAAACTATGTTTAAAATTCAAAACATTTGATAAAATAAATGATGATGAATATTCTAATATTTGCAATAAATTAGGCTATATATATGGCAAAAGATATAATATAGACAAAGCATTATATTATTATAATAATGCTGTTAAACACAATAAAAATAATTTTCA
Organism: Cytophagales bacterium; assembly: GCA_044357485.1. Taxonomy (GTDB): domain Bacteria; phylum Bacteroidota; class Bacteroidia; order Cytophagales; family UBA9547; genus CALPQG02. The sequence continues at coordinate 2,508 of JBIKPL010000253.1, read as the reverse complement.
AGCCACAGGAAACATCGCTGCTATATATTATGCAAAAAATGATTTTATAAATGCTAAAATATGGTTTACCAAAATGAATACCATTGATCCTGGTAATGAAAAAGCATTGAAATATTTAAAACTTTTAGAAGGGAAATAAACCATAAAATAAACTCCAAAATCTATAATTTTTAAAAAAATATATTGCTATTAATACCTAAAGCACAGCTGGTCTATCGTGAACTTCGGTGTGCTGGTGCACGTCTGAACGCAGTGGTGACGTGTACCAAGTTTAAAAGTATGAAATTAGAAGCTGGTAGAGATAATAACCTTTAGCGTTTCAAACGAATAGTTGGTCCACGTCGAAGCCGTGAACCTAATGTCGTTAAGTTAAGCATTTTGATACTTTAAAATCCGTGATAACCCGCTTAATCCGCCAAATATGTATTCAATTTTGTTTTATTCTTTGTCAAAGCATAAAAAATTGGAACGCTGATTGCGCGGATTGGATAGATTGACGCGGATTTTATCCTTAACTACGACATGGTAAGAGTATTTGTAAATATGATTTTAATCATGTTTTTGATCCTTTTTTGTCATGTTTTTTGAGGTGTTTCTACTTTATTTTTGTTCAAAATATTTTAATTATGAAAAAAACATTCCTATACCAAAGTGCTTTATTTATTGCCTTGCTATTTACATTATTGAGTTGTGAAGTATCTGAAAAAACAGAGTCAAAGTCTGATGTTGAAACCAAAACTTTAGAACGAGATACTGTTGAACAACCGAATGTTGTCGAAGGTGATTTAATTATAAGAGATTATGAAGCTAAAAATCTTCATAAAGAAGCGGGTTTTCTTCAAACTTCCCCTAAAAACAAAACGCTATTAAAGGAAGGTGATATTGATTTTGTGTTTAATACTAAAAAATTCCCATTTGTAGATGGGCATTCGGTAAGGTTGTCGGTTGAAAATGGAACAAAGAAATTTGTGTTTGATGCGACCAAAAAGGTGACGCTTCCTAAAGGGGTATTTTTATGTGCGGCTTATTTGTGTGATGGTAATGGGGTGAGTGTAAAAAATGAAAATTCATACCAACTTACACAATTGAATATTGGTATCGACGAAAAGAAAGATATTGATGTGACACAGCCAATGGTATTTCTTAACTTACCCAATCCGGTGGAAACCTCTACCATTTTGTTAGACTTTATGTTGATAAACACTACTTTAGGTGACAACGGAAACAAAGTGAGGGTATCTATTGATGAAGAAACAGAATTGTACCTTAAAGAATGGAAATCGCTTAAAATTGCAGGTTTGAAGCCTGGTAAACACAAGGTGTTAATTGAGTTGATTAGTGCAAAAGGTAAGTTGTACGATGGGATTTATGCCAACGATGTACAGGAATTTGTAGTACAATAAGTACATAAAAAAGACCAGCGTTATCATCGCTGGTCTTTTTTCTTTTTTTGTTATCCTTTTTTATTGCGAGATGATTTTATACTGTGGTCCTAATTAAAAGCCAATCCCTTTGCTTGCAGTTGTTGTTGTAATGCTTCCAAAATTTCGTTAGAAGCCGACGAAGCGTCGGAGACTATTGTACATGGTTTAACAGCAATCAGCAAATGATCGACATTGATTTTACTCAATGAAACCGATGGGGCAGGGGAGTTTAGCACTTTAGGGTTTGCTTGCATAATGGCTAAAGCAATAGATTTTACGGCTTCAAAATTTGAAGTTATAGGCAAAGCAATTTGGATATTTACCAATAAATGAGCCTCTTTTGAATGGTTTACAATGGTGCCATTAGCGATTGCTCCATTGGGTAAAATAACATTTTTGTTTTCAGCAGTACTTAGAATGGTATTAAAAATAAGAATTTCTTTTACTTTTCCCGATTGGCCCATGGCATCAATGGTATCACCAACTTTGTATGGTTTAAAAATTAAGATTAAAACACCGCCAGCAAAATTCGACAAACTTCCTTGTAAAGCCAAACCTACCGCCAAACCTGCAGCACCTAATATAGCTACAAACGAGGTGGTTTGTATGCCAATCATTCCCGCTACGGTTACTAATAATAATACTTTGAGTAATATGCCTACTAAGCTTATTAAAAATGTTCTGAGTGAAACTTCTAGTTCACGTTTTACTAATCCTTTTTCAAATAATTTAGAAATTTTTTCTACCACCCATAAACCACTAAAAAGCACAAAAATAGCCAAGCCAAATTGCGGTAAGTATTCTATACTAAGTTTAATGGCGTGTTCCACAAACTTGTCTACTTGATCTATTTCTTTCATGGGTAATGTTAATTGATGCGTTTATTAAAATAGGTTTACGAATAATCTGTCGTAATTATTCGTAAACCTGTTAAATGTATTAACCTAAAATTGTTATTTTTTCAATTTTATCTCCACCTCTAATGGCGTCAATTACGTCTAATCCTTCTACTACTTTACCAAAACAAGTATGGTTTCTATCAAGATGAGCAGTATTGGTGCGGCTATGACAAACAAAGAATTGA
>JBIKPL010000252.1:0-4650 GCA_044357485.1 Cytophagales bacterium | reverse complement strand
GTTTGTATGGAAAAACTTCAACCATCAGGTTGGTAATGATCTAAAAAAATGATTCCACATCAAAAGATGAGACACCTTATTTTAGCAAAACACCATCGGATGTGTTGGATTATAAAAAAAGACACCGACTAAAAATACCTGCACAAATGAATTAATATCATTTATAAGCTAGAGATTTTTACACACATCCAAGCCGCTTCTAATACTAATTTATCATTTACAAAAGCTTTGCCTGATTGTTTAAGCATTTTGTCACTAATTCTTACATTTTTTACTTCGTAAGTAACCAACTCCCCAAAAAATACGGGTAATAAAAAATTAGCAAAATCCACATTTACCAAGGCAAACAATCCTTCTGTTTTGCCTATAGACCTAATGCCTGCCCCGCCACATTGAGCCATAGACTCTAAAATAATAGGAAATGGAACTGGAAAAGTAATGTCAATTAGCCGTTCATCTTCTTTATCAAATGTTTGGGTACCAATAACACAATCAATGTCTGCTGATAATATTTCATCAACAAACAAAAATGGAGCCCGATGAGGCAGCAAATCTTTGATAGCATTCTGGGTTAAAATCATAATGTTTTAATAATGCTCAAATTTATAAAACTTTTATTCCAATTCAATATTTTTCAATTCTATAAAAAATAAAAAGCAATAGTTAACTAAGGATACCTGCACTATTTTTTTGATTTTCTTTTGTTGTTTTTTCGTAATATTTACAAAAATGAGTGATTTTACATTCGTGACAATGTGGTTTTCGTGCCAAACAAATATACCTCCCTAGCAAAATCAGCCAGTGATGCGCTTTCGGAATAACCATATTGGACAAGTTTTTAACCAATACTTTTTCAACCTCCAAGGGTGTTTTCGCGGTCATAGGCACTAAACCTATCCGCTTAGACACCCTAAATACATGGGTATCTACAGCCATCGTTGGTTTGTTGAATATCACCGATGCAATAACATTAGCCGTCTTTCGACCCACCCCCGGCAAACGTTGCAGTTGATCGATATCTGCAGGTACTTCAGCGTTAAATTCATTGACCAGCAACTTCGCCATCCCAATCAAGTGTTTGGTTTTGTTACTTGGATAGGATATGCTTTTAATATAGGGATACAAGGTTTCAAAATCAGTGCGAGCTAAAGCTTCAGGCGTTGGAAAATCCCTAAAAATAGCGGGTGTACACATATTTACTCGCTTATCCGTACATTGTGCACTGAGGGAAACAGCCACAATTAACTCATAAGGATTGGTATAATGCAATTCCGTTTCGGCCTCTGGCTGATTTTCAGAAAAATAGGCAACAAACAACTTGTATCGGTCTTTTGTGGTCATGTAGTTTGAATTAACTGTGGGTATAATCTTTCAATATGAAATAAAATACGAACATTTAACAGTTTGTCAAAAACAATTTTATTTAGCGACCATCTTTCCCATTTTCGAATACTGCAAAATATTTTGAATACAACGATCTGAAGGTTCAACTTTTATTTTGTCGATACGGTCTTTGGTAAAAGCACATTTGATATAAAAATCATACAAGACATCATCAATCAATAAATCTTGCATGATTATTTCATTTTCTGCTGCGGTGGTTTCGGCATAAACAAATCTAATAATGTCATTTTTCTGCGTAAAGGTACTGGTCATAGGCTACATTGGTTTTCTCTATTAACTTTCGTAGGTTAATGAGTGCGTAGCGCATTCGTCCAAGTGAAGTATTGATACTTACGCCGGTAGCTTCTGCTATTTCTTGAAAACTCATTTCTGCATAGTGTCTCATCAGAAGCACTTCGCGTTGAGGTTCGGGCAACGTTTGAATCATATTCCTCAAGGAGGTATGCGTTTCATCTTTGATACGCACGTCTTCAATAGATACTTCTGCGAAGTTTAAACTATTGAATACACTCATTCCTTCCTCAAGAACGACGGTTGGATAACGTTTATTGCGTCGAAAATGATCGATGGCCAAATTATGCGCCATACGTGCTGCCCATTGAATAAACTTACCCTCTTCGTTGTAACGTCCGGATCGAATTATATCCACAATTTTGATAAATACATCTTGCATTAAATCTTCTGCAATGTATTGATCCTTCACAATGGTGAAAATGGTACTATAGATTTTTGATTTATGCCTACGTAGAAGTACTTCAAAAGCCTTCTCGTTTCCTTGTTTGTAATGCGACAGCAACTCTGCATCGCTAAGGTTATTTTTGATCATCTACACTAAAAGTTATTAAGGTTGTGTAGCGTTATATCATAGGCGTCGTTAAAGTGTTTTTATAAATTTTTCAAAATTAATTCTCCACAAATATATTGGAAAATACATAACCTTCATACTAAAGTTGCGTAACAGGTAACTATTTTTTTAATAAAAAAACCATCAAAAGAAACAAGCCACTAACAATCAAGTATTTAATGAATCAATAAAAATTAATTTTGTTGAGAAAAAATTAAAAATACAAGTTAACTTATCATTATTCCACGATAAGATGTAAGTTTGATAGCATAATAATTAAAATTTCACAATATGGTTCCCCACAAATTACGGCTCATTTATTACCTTATCCTTGTACTTTTTTTTGCTGCTTGTTCCACAAAAGTAGAGACTCCACAACCAATTGATCCTTCGTTATTACAAGATGGGCAAAGCGGCATGATTAATAATGCCGATTTATCGGGAAGAGGACAAATTGTAAACCGCGCCAATACTACCCTTGTTTTAAGTGGCAATGTACTTATGGATGATTTAACCATTATAGGAAATGTTGTGGTAATGGCCAACGCAAACATAATTGTGAAGGGTTTGGTTACTGTTGGAGGTGGTGCAAAATTACAATTAAACGGCAATTTAGCCACCCAAAACTTAACCTTGGTAGGCGACTTATATATAAACCAAGCCATGCTTAAAGTCAATGGTCAATTTACCGCAGGAGGTGGTACCAATACTTATTTCCAAAATGGTTATTTAAGTGTGAATAATTTCAGCATTACTGGAAATTTGTATGCTTTAGAAAACGACTTTACCGCTTCGAGTAATGGTTATTCAATGATTGAAATGACAAATTCCCATTATTTAAACAGGGCTTGGGGCAGCAATATATGTGGCCCATTGTTGTGGAATACAGACAAAGATAGTGGTGGCACAAACAGTAAAATGTTACAGGTTTCGCCTACTACCCTATTCCCGAAAGCAACAATACGCAATCCGTATGCACAAAAAGACAACACCATTTTCTACCAATTTATTGACCAATGTACGCCCTTAACCTCGGCTACAAACTTCTTATAAATCCAATAAAACAATGAAATACATGTCAAAAACCTTACTGACTTCATTCTTTATGATATTGACATCGTTGTTGATGGCACAAAGCTATCAACTAAAATCGGATGCCAACTTACGCACAGCCCCCGGAACCGATGCTGCCATTGTGGTCGTTATCAAAGAAGGTCAAACAGTGAATGTAATCGAAAAAACCAATGACAATTGGTACAAAGTAGCCGTTGATGGCAAAAAAGGCTATATCTCCTCCTCGGTATTGAAAAGTACTTCGACTAAAAATGATGAAGCCAATGACAATGACCGAAAAAAAACAAAATCAAATAATTCGTCCAACCATACAAGCAACAGTGCATTGCCTGACTTAGCGATGGGATTTAGGTTAGGTACTCCTACTGCCATTTCTATCAAAAAATACAAAGGTACCACTGGCATTGAATTCGTAATAGGCACCATGCCCAACTTTTATTATAAACACGATTACAATTATTACAACAATAAGTTAAACAACTATTATTTCAAAAACAAAAACTACAACTACACTTCTATTGACAATAGAGGCTCCTTTTTATTAGGGCTAAACATCTCGAAACAAAAAGAAAGCACTAAAATAACTGGCCTGTATATTTATGGCGCTGGCGGAATCAATACCTTGTTTAACAAATATGCCTTGGCGTATTATAACAATAACAAATGGGGGTATACAGAAGAAACAGACTGGTTTGTAGACTTTGGTCTAAATGCTTTGATTGGGTTAGAATACCATTTTCAAGACATGCCATTTTCTGCTTTTTTTGATTTTGGAGGCTACTGCGAATTTTACCACGAAATGGGCAACATCTACCCTCAAGCGTCTATTGGTGCGAGGTATCATTTAAAATAAGCTTGTATGTTTAATTTTAATCTGCTACTTTGTATTGCGAATAAATAACCTTTTAAGCGATACACTATGCACGATTATATCTCCAAAAATAAAGACCGATTTTTAGCTGAATTGTTTACGCTATTGAGCATTCCTTCTGTCAGTGCTGATCCAAAATTCAAACAGCATGTGGTACAATGTGCTGATTTTGTAAAACAAAGCTTGATTGATGCTGGTTGCGACAATGCTGAAATCTGTGAAACAGCAGGTTATCCAATAGTTTATGCAGACAAAATAATTGATCCTGCTTTGCCCACAGTTTTGGTGTATGGCCATTACGACGTACAACCTGCTGACCCTTATGAATTGTGGACCAGTCCTCCTTTTGAACCGGTAATCAAAGACGGAAAAATATATGCAAGAGGCGCTTCTGACGACAAAGGACAAATGTACATGCACGTAAAAGCCATTGAGACATTGATTACAAACAATGCTT
>JBIKPL010000251.1:0-4676 GCA_044357485.1 Cytophagales bacterium | reverse complement strand
ATAATTAAAAGATGAGTTTAGGGTGATTATTCAACACTCAACACTCACAACTCAACACTATATAAGATGAGTTTAGGGTGATTATTCAACACTCAACACTCACAACTCAACACTATATAAGATGAGTTTTAGGATGATTATTCAACATTCAACACTCACAACTAAATTAAAAGATGAGTTTAGGATGATTATTCAACATTCAACACTCACAACTCAACACTATATAAGATGAGTTTAGGGTGATTTCAACACTCAACACTCACAACTCAACACTATATAAGATGAGTTTAGGGCGATTATTCAACACTCAACACTCACAACTCAACACTATATAAGATGAAATCTGGATTCAAAACATTACTCAAAGAACATGCGCTATACCCACAAGAAGCCTTGGCAAAAGTAAAGATGAACAAGCATGCTTTGTATATTGGTATTCCTAAAGAGATGGATCCTACTGAAAGTCGTGTGTGTTTAACCCCAGAATCGGTGGCAATTTTGGTAAACAATGGCAACGAAGTAATTGTAGAGACGGGTGCTGGTGGCGGAGCCAAATATACCGATAGAGAATACAGCGATGCGGGCGCCAAAATAGTATATAGCGCCTCTGAAGTTTACGAAGCAGATATTATTTTAAAAGTTGACCCACCAACATTAGAGGAATTAAACTTTATGAAACCCGGCAAAACCCTAATGTCGGCACTTCAAATGGCTAAACTTACTGGCGACTATTTAGATGCCATAGCCAAATTGAAAGTAAATGCCCTGGCATTTGAATTTATCGAAGACAAAGCCGGAACAAGGCCTGTGGTAAGGGCGATGAGTGAAATTTGTGGAAGCACGGTCATGTTGATTGCCGGAGAATATTTGAATAGTGTTAACAATGGGAGAGGCATCATTTTGGGAGGAATTACAGGGGTGCCGCCGACCAAAGTGGTGATTATAGGTGCCGGAACCGTGGCCGAATACGCCACACGCTCAGCTATTGGCTTGGGGGCCGAAGTGAAAGTGTTTGATAACCATATTTATAAATTACGTCGTTTAAAATTAAGCATCAACCATCAGATCTACACTTCGGTGATTGATACCAATATTTTATCAGAAGCCTTAAAAGAAGCAGATGTGGTGATTGGCGCTTTGCGATCGGAAGATGGAAAATGTGAATGTGTCGTTTCAGAGGAAATGGTTGCCTCCATGAAACCAAGTTCGGTGATTATCGACGTGAGTATTGATCAAGGGGGTAATTTTGCAACCTCCCAAATTTCAACCCACAAAAAACCTATTTACACCAAATACGGCGTAATTCATTATTGTGTGCCCAATATGGCTTCAAGAGTTGCCCGTACTGCCACCATGGCTTTTAGCAATATTTTAACGCCTATGCTTTTACAGATGTCAAAATATGGTGGGGTAGAAGAAATGCTTTTTGCAAAACAATGGCTGATGAATGGGGTATATGCCTATAAAGGTACCTTAACAAACTTGGCATTGGCCAGAAAATATAATAAGGCTTACAAAGATATTTCCCTGTTGTTTGCTGCCAGAAACTAATTTTTTTGATTTGAATAATTTGTGTTGACGTATTTTTAGCCTTTGGCTTCCCATTACTTCATCGCAAATTATTCAAAAATCAATATATTGTTTTATTTCCACTGAATTACAACTAACTTTAAGCCTTCATTAAAATTGCTTCAAATGCTTCGTCAATACATTGGTGATATTGGTCATCTTTCAGTTATAATTTCATTCATCACTTCTATCGTAGCTGCCCTTGCGTATTACAATGCAACACAAGCTCAAAAAGATTCCCTTCAAAAAGATAATTCATGGTTAACCTTTGCCCGTATCGCTTTTGCAATACATGGCATTGCGGTGATGGGCATTGTGGTGAGTTTGTTTACCATCATCTATAAAAACTATTTTGAATTTCATTATGCTTGGGAACATGCGTCTAAAAACCTACCCACGCACTTTATGATTTCCTGTTTTTGGGAAGGACAAGAAGGCAGTTTTTTATTATGGATATTTTGGCATGTGATTTTGGGCGGCATTTTGATTCGTACCAATAAGGCTTGGGAAGCCCCTGTAATGACTATATTTGCTTTGGTGCAAGCCTTTTTGGCTTCTATGATTTTGGGAGTAGTACTCTTCGATTACAAACTCGGCAGTTCTCCTTTTATCATGTTGCGCGATTTTATGGTGGATGCACCAATCTTTAAAATGAAACCCGATTATGTGCCCGAAGATGGCACCGGACTTAATCCATTGTTGCAAAACTATTGGATGGTGATTCATCCTCCCACGTTGTTTTTAGGCTTTGCCACCACTTTAATTCCTTTCTCTTTTTGTATCGCTGGCTTATGGTTAAAAAAATACAAAGAATGGATTCGTCCCGCTTTGCCTTGGGCGTTGTTTTCGGCTTTGGTATTGGGTTTAGGAATTTTGATGGGCGGTTATTGGGCTTACGAAACGCTTAATTTTGGGGGCTATTGGAATTGGGATCCTGTTGAAAATGCGGTATATGTGCCTTGGTTGGTGTTGGTGGCTGCCTTGCATACCATGTTGATTTTCAAAAATAATGAAACAGCGCTAAAAACAACCATTATATTAACCATTGCCAGTTTCTTGTTGATTTTATATTCTACCTTCTTAACCAGAAGCGGCATTTTAGGGAATGCTTCGGTGCATTCGTTTACTGATTTAGGTTTGTCTGGCCAGTTGTTTTTGTACATGATTGTGTTCGTGATTATTGCCATAGTGTTGATGGTTTGGAGATGGAAAGAATTGCCTTCCACGGAAAAAGAAGAGTCGGTTTATTCGCGTGAATTTTGGATCTTTATTGGCGCTTTAACACTTTGTTTGGCGGCCTTTCAAATTATTGCCACCACTTCTATTCCTGTATACAATGCTTTTCTTGGTTTGTTTTCTATTAAATCAACCTTGGCTCCTCCGGCTGATCAAGCAGTGTTTTATAGCAATTGGCAATTGTGGTTTATGGCTTTTGTGGCAATTTTATCTGGCATTGGCCAATTTTTCTTTTGGAAAAAAATAGACAAAGAAAAATTGACTGATGTACTATACATTCCTTTTATCATTACCTTAATGGTATCGCTTGGCTTGATTGTATTTACCAAAGTACAAGACATGCGCTACATGACTTTATTGACTGCTTCCGTATTTACAGTGGTTTGTAACCTTACCATTTTAAGAGGTTTTTTGAATAAAAATATAAAATTGGCTGGCGGTGCCGTTGCTCATATTGGTATTGGAATGATGTTGCTCGGTATTTTGTATTCTGCTGGTTATTCTAAAATCGTATCTTTGAATGTATCAGGGTTGGTTTATTCTAAAGAATTTTCGGAAGACATGAACAAAGAAAATTTGTTGATCTTTAGAAATACACCTCAAAAAATGCAAGATTATACCTTGACTTATCGTGGCCCTCGCATAGAAGCAGAAGGCTATCCTGGTTATGTCGACAAAGAAGCCGTTCGTTTATCGGGTACCGATCCATTTAAAGTCATTGCTAGAAAAGACATTAAGTTAAACGATAAAATGTATTTCAAAGCTGGAGACACCATTCGTACCATGCCCGAAAATACTTTCTACGAAATAGAATACAAAAGACCTGATGGTTCTACTTTTTCATTATTTCCTCGTACGCAAGTAAATCCTCAAATGGGTTTTTTGGCTTCACCTGACATTAAAAGAGGGTTTGCTAGCGATTTATATACCCATATTGCCTCTGTGCCAGATGCTGAAAAAGAACGCAATTGGAGTAAAGTCGATACCCATGTTGTCGCTGTGGGAGATACCTTTTTGATCAATGATTATTATGCGATTTTAAAGAAGGTAGAACAAGTGGATCATGTCGAAGACGTGGCGATGAATGCTGGTGATATCGCCGTAAAAGCCCACATTTTGGTGTTGACCAAAGATGACAAAGATTATATGTTGTATCCCCATTACATTATCAAGGATCAAATGGTTGGGCGTGTTCCTGAAATTATTGAAGACCTTGGCGTGAAAATGACATTCAACCATATTGATCCTGTGAAAGGGTTATTGACCTTTGGGGTGAGTTCTACCCAAAAAGATTGGGTGATTTTAAAAGCAATGGAAAAACCTTATATCAATGTATTATGGCTCGGTTCTTTAATCGTATTGGTTGGTTTAGGCATAGCCATTGTCCGTAGGTACAAAGAGTTTAAATTGATGAGAGATAAAGGCCTGTTTTAATTTGGGTAACAATTGTATTGTAAAGAAACCATTTGAAACAGAAGGTGATTGTTTCAAATCCTCCGTCCCATACCATTGTTTTACCATCACTTATCCTTCGTTTACCTAGTTCATTAGGTTTTATACCTAATCGTAATGTTTTGGTGATGGATAATGGCTTTATTTTACAATGAAACAATAAGTTTAAACTTCATCAACGTGCAAAATTTCTGTCCATTTGTTTGTAATCACCACAGTGCCTATACAGTTTTTGACAAGATTGATCAAGTGCAAGCGATTTGGTCCAAATTGTTGCCTGTGGGGCATCATTTAAGTTTTGAGCAATTGAGAATTTTTGAAATCACCAATCCTGAAGCAATTCAATTTAGGTATTTAATTATGCAAGATGCACAATTAAACCCTATTGGTTGTGTCTATTTGCAGCTTTTGAAATTTAA
>JBIKPL010000250.1:0-4684 GCA_044357485.1 Cytophagales bacterium | reverse complement strand
CTATTGCATGGACAGCGATTGTGATGTATATGTTGCAAATATATTACGATTTTTCAGGCTATTCTGACATGGCACTTGGTTTAGGCAGAATGATGGGATTCACATTTAAAGAAAATTTCAATTTCCCCTATTCGGCCTTGAGTGTACAAGAATTTTGGCGAAAATGGCATATTTCGCTTTCTAATTGGTTTAGAGATTATGTATATATCCCAATGGGTGGAAATAGGGTAAATAACCAAAGGCTTTATTTTAATATTCTTTTTGTGTTTTTACTCACAGGGGTTTGGCACGGCGCCAATTGGAATTTCTTTATTTGGGGATTACTTCATGGGGTATTCATCATTTTAGAAAGAACCCTTTTGAGAAAATTTATTGAATCAAAATTGACCATTCTTAAAAATATCTATTTATTGATATTTGTGATGTTTACTTGGGTATTCTTTAGGCTAGAAGACTTTTCCAGTGCCATCAATGTTTTGAAACTGCTATTTACCTTTAATATTTGTGAAACCTGTATTCAACTAGAAGCATTTATAGATAAATGGCTGATTTTAATGACTATTATAGGGGTTGTATTTATGTATCCACAAAAATATTTAGTTAAAAAATTACTCCTGCTAAACGCCGTATTGCCAAGTAAAAAAATACTCCAAACCATTTATGTAATGGCGTATGTTGGCATCTTTCTTATCTCCATCATGAGTTTAGCCTCAGGAACTTATAATCCATTTATTTATTTTAGATTTTAAATAAAAATGAAAAATAAAATACTTAAATCCATTCTGCTACTTAGCTTATTATCAGCCAGTATTATAGGTGTAATTCAATATAAATACCCAAGAAAACCCTTAACTTTTAACATCACATTATTGTTAAAATCAAATGGCAACTGTACGATTAATTATGGCTCTAAATTAGTAGAATATGTGAATGGAAATGCCATTAAACACCACCTCTACAAAGCAGATACATTGCAAACTTTAAGTATCACGTTGCCACAAACCATTGAAGGTACTAAATTGAAAATGGAGTTTGACCAAACTATTGATTCTGTTTGGGTAACTGCAATAAGTTTTCAAAAATCTGAAACAGAAATACTGTTTTTCAACGCAAAAAACCTTATCAATACACTCTCGTCGTATGAAAACAAAACACAGGTAACGAGTTTCAAAAATGGTGTTTTACTATTGGGTAAAGGCAATAAAATTGCAGTTGAAATAGCATCATTAGACAGTGTATTACAACAACTTTATTATTCAAACCAATACTATACCTTAAGAATACTCTCCGTGGTATTTTTTATATTAAGCCTAGTATTATTGCTTTATGTGGCATTATTTGACATTTTTGGTATAACAAAAAAAGCTTTTGTTATGCAAAAAATATATGTGTTGGTATTTGGAGTATTATTATTAATTCCTTTTATTTTTAGTATTATAGCAAAGCAAAATAATAATGCGAACAAAGAAAATAGAAACAAAAATCAGTTTCCAACTTTTACCATCGCTCATTTTTCGAAATTTTTGCCTGGTATTATAGCCTATGTAGATGATAATTTTGGCGGAAGAGAAACATTAATTGAGCTAAATACGACACTTAAAACCAATATTTTTGAGGCTAAAGTAATTGGCGATAAAGTGATTTCAGGAAAGGATAATTGGTTGTTTTACAATGCCAAATTCATTAAATCATACAATGTAAATTCCACTCCTTTTACAGAAGCTGAACTCAAAGAATTTGCCCTCAATCAACTTTACCTTCAAGCTTGGTTGAAATTACAACACATTGATTATTATTTTTTTCTACCGCCTTCTGCCATGACTATTTATCCAGAGATGCTACCATCATGGTATAAAAAATGTCATAAATTCACCAAAAGAGAACAAATTATAAATTATTTAAAACAACATACCAATATTCCAATTATAGTACCTGATTACTATTTAAAATCAAAAAAAAATAAACATCAATTGTATTACAAATCAGATTCGCATTGGAATTATTTCGGCGCATATTATGCCTTTGAATATTTGATTCAGCAACTGAAAACAAAATACCCTGGTATTCCTCACACAAGGCCATTAGAAAGCAATGTACTTAGCCCTAAAGATTTTAATACAGGTGATTTATTGAAAATGGCAGGCATTACGGGTGAGTTTTGTGAAACAGACACCATCGTATCTCCTACTCATCCTGATTTTAAATATTATGATGAAAAAACGGCTCAATTTATTCCCATCAATCATGACAAAACCGCACATGACCCTTCCATCAATTACGTATTGATTACGCAACACAATGCATTAAAAAATGCTCCTCAACTTGTAATGTATAGAGATTCTTACGCAGGTGCTTTACTGATGCACATGGCCAATCATTTTAAATCGGCATATTTTGTTTGGGATGCGGTCATAAATCCCCAACTAAAACCCAAAAAAGGTACTGATATTTTCATTTATGAAGTGGTTGAACACCAACTGAATAGTTTGAAGCCAATTGCGAAAGAAATTAAAGCAGAGGTTGATAAAAATGGAATTAAAATTAATATTCATTAATTGATTTTATGATGATGAAAAGTAAAGAAATGTCAAAAAGCAAAATAATCATTTATGGAACTGGAAGCTTAGCCGAATATGTGGGTTACGTTTTCACACATGATTCTCCTTACGAAGTTGCGGGTTATTGTGTTGAAAATCAATATCTTCCTAAAGACACAACTACACAGTTTGGTTTACCCATTTATAGCTATGAACAAATTACAGATACATGTCCTTGTGAGGAGTATTTATTGTTTATAGCAGTGGGTAACAACATGGTGAGAGAACGCCTATACCTTGATTCTAAATCTAAAGGCTATGCATTTGCGAACTACATTTCATCGAAAACCACGATTTGGGATAATTTAAAGGTTGGTGAAAATGTATTTATCGGTGAAGGATCTATAATTCAACCTTTTGTAAGCATAGGTAACAATGCCATTTTTTTCAATACAAATATTGCGCACCATTCTCAATTAGGAAATCATTTACTTTTGTCTTCCTGTACATTAGGTGGGAATGTGATTGTAAATGACTATACTTTTATTGGAATGAATTCAACCATTAACCAAAATGTTGTCATTGGTTACCACAACATTATTGGCAGTGGTTGTATAATACCGAAAAACACAGAGGATGATAGTGTTTATTCTAATTCAAGCACCATCAAAAGAACCATCTCAGCAAAACAAATTGGTAATAAATACCTTCATTAACGGGTATATAAAATTTAGTGAAATTAATAATTGAATTGGTATTGCAATGCCTGGTATTAAACTGAAATAAAATGGCTACCGTTAGTGTTTGTATGATTGCTTATAATCATGAAAAATTTATTGCACAGGCAATTGAAAGTATACTTTTACAAAAAACCACACATCAAATAGAAATTATTATTGGAGACGATTGCTCTACTGATCTTACAAAGCAAATTATTTCAACTTATAAAGAAAAATACCCTGAGCTGCTTGTGGTTTTACCCTCAGAAAAAAACATTGGCATGATTCCCAATTTTATAAGAACGTATGAATCAAGCAATGGTAAATATGTCGCTTTATTAGAAGGTGATGATTATTGGACTGATGAATTGAAATTGGAGAAGCAAATTAATTTTTTAGAACAACATCCTGATTTTGCCATTTGTCATCATAAAATTAAATTTTTGGATGAAAATAAACAAACCTTTAAGACTTCAGGTGTTCAAAAAGAAATCACGACTATTGAAGATTTAGCCTTAGATAATAATATTTCTACTCCTTCTTGTGTGTTCAGGAATAAACTTTTTGGAGAATTTCCATCGACAATTTATAACTCCGCTATTGGAGATTATTTTTTACACATGTTAAATGCACAATATGGTAAAATTAAATTCTTTAATGAGGCAATGTCTGTTTACCGGATTCATAATGATGGCATTTGGAGTAATAAATCAAACCTGATACGTATGTCAAATTGGGTAAAATCATTAGACTTATTAATTGTAAATTTTGAAGGAAAAACAAAAGAAAATCTAATGAAAAACCAAGCTAAGTATCTTTATTTTATAGCATTAGAATATAAAAAAGGGGTTGATGACGAAATTTTCACTTCCTTGTTTCCTCAATTGCCACAAAGTTATTTTGCCGTATTTAACCGCATCGAAGAGCTCGAATTTCAATTAAAACAAACACAATTGAAATACAGAATAAAAAATTTAGTACTTAAATTATTACCCAAAAAATCATCCCACAAAAGCTAACTTAAACGAATATACCATATTACTCAACAAACCTTTTCCTCTAATTTTAAATAATGAACTAAGATTGGTTAATAAGTTAAACCATAGCTTAAATTTATTTAGTGTATTTCTCTGATTACTAAAACATTTAGCCAAATTTTCAACATATTTTTTTTGTGAAACCTTCAAACCACTGTGCCATTTTAAACAATGTAATGTTGCTTCAATATGCCTAAAATGTTCCATTTTATTTCTACTGGTATTGGTATGTGCCGTGTCGTGACGTCTGAAATAAACCAAAGGCAATGACGTGTAAAATATGCCTTTTTGTAAAGAGGCCGCAACTCCTATCCATTGATCATATAAAATATTAGCCTCTGGAAAAGGAAATACATGATTCATCAAGGAAGACCCAAAAAGCATAGAATGT
>JBIKPL010000045.1:0-12394 GCA_044357485.1 Cytophagales bacterium | reverse complement strand
AATCATCACATCATAATTAGCCACCACATCATTGATAAAATCTTGTTCTGATTGAGAGTAGCCAGTGTGTCCCCATGACAAATTTACTACTTTACAACCGTGTGTAATAGCATAAGTGATGCCTTCATAGCCATTATCAATACTTCCATTGGTTCCGGTTTTAGATGCTTTTATAGGCAAAAACTTACAATGAAAACCTGTACCAATCACCATGGTATCATTATTAGGAGTGGCAGAGGACAAACCGGCTACGCATAAACCGTGGTTATTTTCAAAAGTAGGGTCATTGTCATTGTCTGAAACATCCCAACCTTGCCAGTTATCTATATAGCCATCCGCATCGTCATCAACATTATTGGATTCTTTACCTCCCCCCATTTCACCGTGGTTGTATTTGATATTGTCTTTAAAATCAACAAAGGTGTTTAAAAAACCAGTATCAATAATACCCAACACCATATTGGTATCGCCTCTATTGGCGCTATCATTCCATGCTTCATAAGCCCTAATTAAATTCAAATGATATTGGACTCCAGTTAAAGAATCAGAAAAATCATCATTAGGTACATACAAAGGACGACTGATAAATTTTGGTTCGGCATATTGTACCAAACCACTTTTCAATAATTGGTTTATGGATTTAACAAGCGATTTATCGTTGGCAATAGTCAATTCATAAATAAGTGCTAAATCAGAAGATGAAGCATCGCTTTTTCTAAATTGAGGAGCAGGCATTTTAGACAAATCGAAAAAAGGTGTAACGTCAACACCACCAATTTGAGACAATACTGTTTGGAATTTAGTATCCGAAATTCTACTTGAAACACTACCTATAGAAGTGGTAGGTTTAAGTTTAAAAACAATTTTGTTGGGAAAATAATCTTCCGCATTAACGGTAGACTTCATAACATAAGGTTCAAAAACTATGTTTTGGGCAAACAAATCATACACCAATAACAACAAGAATAAGGGTAAGGCTATTTTTTTCATAATTTCACATTTGTAAACTTCTTTTTTTACGCAAATAATACTCTAGGGTTACAAAAAAATAGACTACCCAAAAGGTAGTCTATTTTAATATTTAAATGTATAAAAAACTATTTCGCTAAAGCTTCTGCTCCACCAACAATTTCTAAAATTTCATTGGTAATAGCCGCTTGACGTGATCTATTGTAAGACAATTTAAGGGCTTTCAATAATTCACCAGCATTCTCAGTTGCTTTATCCATGGCCGACATACGTGCGCCATGCTCAGAAGCGTTAGATTCTAATAATGATTTATAAAACTGAATTTTTAAAGACTTAGGTAACAATTCCGATAAGATATCAACTTTTGAAGGCTCGTAAATATAACTTACTTCAACTTTGTCTGTTCCATCATTTTCAGCGGCAACAATTGGCAAAAATTGTTCAGTTCTGATAATTTGTAAGGCCACATTTTTGAATTCATTGAATACCAATTCAACTTTATCAAATTTGCCACTTACATAATTCGCCATAATTTCTTCAGCGATTAGCTTCACATTGCTAAAGGTTAAATCAGCAAACTGAGTAACAAATCTTGAATCAACTTGATAGCCTCTTTTTGTAAAGTATTCATTGCCTTTTTTACCGACTGACAACAACGTAACGTTACCTGCAGCTACTTGAGAAGCATAAGTGTCAGTTAAAAGCACATTCACCGCTTTACAAATATTGGTATTGAAAGCGCCACATAAACCACGATCTGAAGTAATTACTACTATCAAAACATTGTTTACCGTACGTTGTACCGCAAATGGATTCTCAAAACCTTCATCATTTTGTGAAGATACATTACTGATAATACCAGATAATTTTTGAGAATAAGGTCTCATTTGAGTAATTGCATCTTGAGCCCTACGCAACTTAGCTGCCGCAACCATTTTCATGGCTTTGGTGATTTGTTGGGTTGAATTTACAGATACAATTCTATTTCTGACTTCCTTTAAACTTGGCATAGTTAATTTGCTTGTTTAATGGTTTTCAGTTTAGCGTTTAGCGTAATAAACACTAAACGCTGAACCCTGAACCTTAGTTATATTTTGAAGCTACTTCTTTCGCTACTTTTTTCAATACGTCAGTGATGCTGTCGTCGATTTTACCCGCTTTGATACCCGCTAAAGTGTCTTTGTATTGCGCTTCTAACACTGCAGCATACGCTTTTTCAAAGTTAACTACCTCATTTACGGGAACCGTATCTAAATGACCATTGATGGCCAAATAAACAATTGCTACTTGTTGTTCAACAGATACTGGAGAAAACTGACCTTGTTTCAAGATTTCAAGATTTCTCTTACCTCTTTCAATAATCAATTTAGTAGAAGCATCTAAATCAGAACCAAATTTAGCGAACGCTTCCAATTCACGGAATTGTGCTTGATCAAGTTTCAGGGTACCTGCCACTTTTTTCATTGATTTGATTTGTGCATTACCACCCACACGAGATACCGAAATACCTACGTTAATTGCTGGTCTAATACCTGCATTGAACAAGTTAGTTTCCAAAAATATTTGTCCGTCGGTAATAGAAATTACGTTGGTAGGAATATAAGCAGAAACGTCACCAGCTTGCGTTTCGATAATAGGTAAAGCCGTTAAAGAACCACCACCTTTTACCAAATGCTTGATAGAAGCAGGTAAATCATTCATATTTTGAGCAATTTCATCAGAAGAGTTGATTTTCGCAGCTCTTTCTAATAAACGACTGTGCAAATAGAATACGTCACCTGGATATGCTTCACGTCCTGGAGGTCTTCTCAAAAGTAAAGACACCTCACGATACGCTACCGCTTGTTTTGATAAATCGTCATAAATAACCAAGGCTGGACGTCCAGTATCTCTAAAGAACTCCCCAATGGCAGCGCCAGTAAAAGGTGCGTAAAATTGCATTGGTGCTGGTTCAGAAGCCGCTGCCGCAACAATTACCGTATAAGGAAGTGCGCCAGATTTCTCTAATTGGTTTACAACCAAAGCAACAGTAGATGCTTTTTGTCCTACGGCAACGTAGATACAATAAACAGGCTCACCTCTATCGTAAAATTCTTTTTGATTAATAATGGTATCGATTGCCACCGCAGATTTCCCTGTTTGACGGTCACCGATGATTAACTCTCTTTGTCCACGTCCGATAGGAATCATGGCATCGATTGCTTTTAATCCTGTTTGTAATGGTTCAGCAACTGGTTGACGGAAAATAACCCCTGGTGCTTTACGCTCAATTGGCATTTCGTATAAATCACCAGTGATAGGACCTTTACCATCAATTGGATTACCAAGTGTATCTACAACACGTCCTAAAATACCATCACCAACTTTTACAGAAGCGATTTTTTTAGTACGTTTTACAACATCACCTTCTTTAATTTCAGATGCATCACCTAAAATTACCACCCCAACATTGTCTTCTTCAAGATTCAATGCAAGCGCTTGAGAACCATTAGAGAATTCTAATAACTCTCCTGATTGTACTTTTGTTAAGCCATAAATACGAGCAACACCGTCACCAACTTGTAATACAGTACCAACTTCTTCAAGTTCTGCTGCTGTTTTTACGTTAGATAATTGTTCTCTCAATATCGCTGAAACCTCATCTGGTCTAACTGCTACCATGATTATAATTTAGATATAAATGGGTTGGAACTAAACTTCACTTTAATATTATTTAACTTAGATTTGATAGATTCATCGATTTGCTGATCTGCAATTCTTAGAATATAACCGCCTATAAGTTCCTCGTCTACGGTCTCCGTTAAGTCAACTTGTTTTCCAGTTGAATCAACTACAAGTTTTTTGAACTCGTCGCGTAGGGCATCATTCAACGGAGAAGCAGTGATAACTTGTGCCGTTTGTATACCTTTTAGGATATTGTATTGATTATGTACCTCATCAGCGATAGAAGGCAAAGCTTGCTCTCTACTCTTTTGAGTAATTATTTTAAAGAATGCTAATGTCAAAGCGTTTACCTTACCATTAAAGATCAAATCAAGTATTTTTAACTTTTTATCACTTTTTACAATAGGGCTTTTCAATAAAGAAACTAACTCTCTGTTTTCTTTACAAATAGTTGCAAATGAAAGCATGTCTGTGTGTACTTCATCCAAACATCCTTTCTCTATGGCTAAATCAATCACTGACTTAGCATATCTTGAAGCTACACGTATATCTGACATAATTAATTAAAATTAACTTCTTTGATATACTCTTGTACTAATTCTTTTTGCGCTTGTACATCTTTCAATTCTTTTCTCAAAAGCTTTTCAGCAATTTCAACAGAAAGCACCGCCGCAGTATTTTTAATTTCTACCAAAGCCGCTTGTTTTTCATTGGCAATAGCATTTTTAGCTACTTCCATTGCTTTTGCACCTTCTGCTTCTGCTTTCCCTTTTGCCGAAGCAATCATTTCAGCAGCAGCACTAGCAGCATCGCGTAAAATTTTATCTCTTTCAGCTCTTGCTTCATTTAATAATTTTTCATTATCGGCTTGAAGTTTTTGAATGTCCGCTTTTGCTTTTTCGGCTGCAGACAAGGCATCAGAAATATTGGTCTCACGTTCTTTTAAACCAGCTAAAATTGGTTTCCAAGCAAATTGAGACAAAATGCCTAATAACATTAAGAAAGAAAGAGAGGTCCAAATAATCAGACCTAATCCAGGGGTTATTAACTCCATTTTTTTAAACTAAGTTTTATATTGTTCAGAAATCAAACTTTTGATTAACCTAAGCAAAAATAATATTGCCTTGAGATTTCTCTCAAGGCAATGATATTATTTACCACCGATAAGGAAGCAAACAGCAATAGCGAATAGCGCTGCACCTTCAATAAGAGCAGATGCGATAAGCATACCAGTTTGAACTTTTCCAGCTACTTCAGGTTGACGAGCCATAGCTTCCATCGCAGAACCACCGATTCTACCGATACCAAGACCAGCACCCATAACTGCAAGACCAGCACCTATACCTGGACCTAATGTAGAAATACTACCACTAATTTCTAGTAATACTGAAGATAACATTTGTTATAATTTAAAGTTGAACAATAATTAGAATTGATTTATACAAAATTGAATTTGCCGAGATTAATGATGATCATCGTGCGCATGAACCGCAACTGCTGACCCAATAAATAAAGCTGATAATAAAGTAAAGATATAGGCTTGTAAAGCCGCAACCCCAAACTCCATCACGTTCATGACCACTGCAAATGGTACTGAAACAGCAGCTACACCTAAGCTTTTGAATATAAAGATAAAGCTCATGATACTTAAAATAATAATATGACCTGCAGTAATGTTAGCAAACAAACGAATCATTAAAGCAAATGGCTTTGTGATGATTCCTATTAACTCTACTGGCAACATTATTATTCTTAATGGCAAAGGTACACCAGGAGTCCATAAAATGTGCATCCAATAATCTTTATTTCCTGAGAAATTTGTAATTAATGCTGTTAACACCGCTAAAGTCATCGTTACCGCAATATTTCCTGAAGCATTTGCTCCCGAAGGTAATAAACCCAACAGGTTATTAAACCATATAAAGAAGAAAACTGTCAATAAATAAGGCATAAATTTCATATACTTATGCTCTCCAATATTTGGCAAGGCAATTTCATCTCTCACAAATACAATGATTGGCTCGAAGAAAGATTGAATTCCTTTTGGGGCTTTCCCTTTGTTGGTAACAAATCCTCTTGCAACAGCAAGAAATACAACCAACAACAATACCATTGAAATAAAAATAGAAGCCGCATTTTTAGTAATAGACAAATCTATAATTTTGGCAGGTCCAAAAGGTTTACCATCTTTTTCATAATAAATATGACCATGGTGATCAATTTTAAAACCGCCATCTACTGGCAGACTTTCATTTCGCTCTCCTTCAAGGTCAAAACCTTCGGCATGAAACTGAGAAGACATAAAGAAATCCCAACCTGATTTACCATCAATTTCAAAATATAAAATTACAGGTAATGGTATCGTATAATGGTCGTGACCAATGGTAGCAATATGCCATTCGTGTGAATCTGAAATATGATGAACAATCATTTCAGCAGGAATAAACTCAGACTCCACTCCTGCCTTTGCATGAGCATCTTCTGCTTGAACCGATACTTTTGTTGCTAATACAAACAACAAAATAAGTAAAAGTGATTTGATTTGATTTAGAAATGACTGCACTTGTATATTCATTTAAATAAGCGTAATATCTTTATTCCTTTCCTGAAACAGTTCGCAATTTAGGAAATAAGCTTTTAATTTCAAAAGCTGTGTAAATAAAATAGTGAACAAAAAAAATAAATATAAATGTTCCAAGATTTTCTTTCACTATAAGGAAGTATAAGAACAAAACAACCGCAGAAACGAGCAATCTAATGGTCGTTGCGACCATCGCATAATTATAAACATCGTGTGGATCACCCGTTTTTAATCCTTTTTCTCTTAAAAAAAAGGTTAAAGTAGAGAGCGACACCATATACAGCAACACATACCAAGCGTAATCATTCAAATATATTGACAACGAAGATAACTGAACCATCAACATCAATGCGGCCAATATTAAGGTAATGATGAAGGTGTGTTTATAAAATGATTGGTTTTCTTGCTTACTCATTGAGTCTCGTAACTTGTCTTATCAATTGCCAAAGTGAGCCCATGGTTCCTAGGAGCAAAAACACCAATGTGGCAATTGGTTGTGAATTATTATAATAATGATCTATCCATTGACCCATCCAACCTAAAATACCGATGGTGGCCATCATTTGAAATCCTATCCCCATAAATTGGAGAAATTTATTGTCATTTTGCTTGTTGGGCGGTGTCGGGTTCATAGCTTTCCATTTTACAATTACCATTAAACGTAGCACCTGCTTCCACGGATAACTTTCCAGTACTAATATCACCGTTTACTATACAAGATGTTCTTAAAAGTAATAGTTCAGCAATAGAAACTATTCCCTTTACTGTACCAGCAATCTCTGCATTCAAAGCCGTAACATTGCCCTCAATCACAGCCGATTCCCCTAAAGACAATTTGGCTTTTGTAAGTACATTTCCTTTCACAACTCCTTCTACACGAATATTACCAGTTGCCTCAATGTTACCATTAATCACCGTACCTTTCCCGATATTATTACTCGCATTAACAATGTCTTCTAATTCTTTTTTTGATTCTTTTCCTGAAAACATCTTTTTAGTTTTGAGTGTTGAGTTGTTAGTTTGGAGTAACACTAACAAATTATCTTTTTACATATTTATACACTGTACTCAGTACACTGTACTCAGTACGCTGTACCTAAACTTTTAATCAAAAGGAATAAAGCGCTGAGGGTTAATTGCATGACCCGCAAACCATAACTCCAAATGCAAATGAGGGCCCGAAGTAAGTTCACCTGCATTACCAATAATAGCAATGGCTTCGCCAGCTTTTACAAAACTACCAACTTTTTTCAATAAAGCTGAATTATGTTTATAAATAGACAGTAGACTACCTTTATGTTGAATAATAAGCACATTTCCAGCATCTTTTGTCCAATCGGAGAACAATACTTTTCCATCAGCAATGGCATGTATGCTAGCCCCGGCTTTGGCTACAATGTCTACACCGTAATGCCTCGTTGCTGGGTCAAATTTTGCAATGATTAATCCATTTAATGGCACAAAATAATTCAATTTTGACAATAAACCATAAGTAAAATTGTTTTGAAATTGATTTTCTTGGTCATCATCTTCAAACTCTTTCCTGATGTCGATTTCCTCAGCAGTCAGTTGGTCTAAATTAATGGGCTGAGATTTGCCTTCACTATCGGATTCCTGTTTTTGTTCCACCACCATTTTATCAGTGGTAGCGACGCCACCATTAATTACTTGCTTTAAGGTTGACAAATACACATCTCTTCCATTAATTTCTTGCTCTAACGAATCAATTTTATAGGACAATGCAATCATTTTCCTATCAGAAGCAACCCTAATATGTACAGGATCAAACCAACTTGACAACACCGTTTTGATCAGCATAAAACTAATAATAAACACAAAACACAATGATAAAAAAAGATACAAAACCACCTTTAAATGACTCAATCTTAAGGTTTGTTTTAACTCGTAATTGTCTTCGTCTCTGACGTTAACAATTACAACAGTTGAAAACCAAGTCATTAATCGGGCGATATGTTCTTTTATATTCAAATAAATATTATTTTTATGTGCACGAAAATAGCTATAATTTATTTATTTAGTTAAATAAGTATGTATTTTTGGCGTTACAATAAAAATTAAAATCAATTTGAGAAGCATCATTTTAATAGGAATAATTTTTCAATGCCTACTGTTGACTTCCTGCTCACAGGAAAGCAATGGTCGTATAAGCAAAGCCTATCATAATACTACCGCAAGATTTAATGCCTATTTTCTTGCAAAAGAAAAAATGATAGAAATCGAAAATGCTGTATTGCAAAAAACAGAGAGTGACTACAATAAAATTTTAGATTTATACCCTACCTACGATTCAAACTTTGCCAAAACCTTGAGACCAATGTTTGATGAGTGTATCAAAAAATCATCTTTGCCCATACAATGGCACAAAAACAGCAAATGGGTTGACAATAGTTATATTTTAATAGGTAAATGCAGGCTTTATGCCTTAGACTATACCAATGCCTCCGCTACATTTAAGTATGTAAATGCAAAAGGGACTGATGTAAATGACAAGCATCAAGCACTTATTCTTTTAATGAGAACCTATATTGAAACCAAAGACTTCACCAATGCCTTAATTGTTGATGAATTTTTAAGCAAAGAAAACCTAAACAACGACAATACCAGGGATTTTGCCTTAACCAAAGCACTTTATTATCAACTACATGGAGAATATACCAAAGAAGCAGCACAACTTGAAATTGCATTACCAAACATTAAAGTAAAAGACCAAAAAAGCAGGGTATTATTCATATTGGCGCAAATCTATCAACTGAACCAAGAAGATGAAAAATCACATGACAAATACCAACTGGTTTTAAAAAACAATCCTCCTTATGAATTGTCATTTTTTACTAAATTATACATGGCCCAAGTAACCTCTTTAAACTCTACAAGCGATACCAAAAAAATATATAAGTATTTCAAAAAACTTTTAAAAGATCAAAAAAACAAAGAATACAAGGATAAAATGTATTACGAAATGGGCAAATTTGAGCTCAAACAAAACAATATTGACGAAGGGTTAAATTTATTAAAAAAGTCTGTACAAGAAGATTTAAGTCCGGTACAAAAAGCATATTCCTACTTGAAAATGGGAGAAGTGTACTATGAAAAAGTAAAAAACTACAAAGTCGCACAAAATTATTATGATAGTTGTTTGGCAACATTACCAAAGTCAAATTTAAGGTATAAAGAAATAGAACTTCGGGGTAAAATTCTTAATGATTTTGTAGAACAATTGACCATTATTGAACTTCAAGACAGCTTACTTTTATTGGCCAATATGGACAAAATGGCTTTAGATAAATTTCTTGAACAAGCCATTGCCATTGATGTAGAAAAACAAAAAAACAAGTATGAAGCTGACTTGAAACGAAAAGAAAAGAAAGAAGCTCAGGAGGCTAATAAGTCAAATCCTACGACGTTGGCATTTGGAGACGGTAACGCAAAATGGTACTTCTACAACAGCCAATTATTAGTATCTGGGAAAGCGGAATTCATAAAAAAGTGGGGGCCAAGAACGTTAGAAGACGATTGGAGAAGGTCAGGAAAAGAAACAAGTAGCAATACAGAAGACACAGACAATAAAAATAGCAGTACTCAAAAGAAAGAAATTGTTAAAGAAGAGTTTAAGCCTATCCCGTTAGATAAAAATAAATTATTAAAAACTATTCCATTTGAGCAAGAAGCCAAAGACTCTGCGGTCTATAAATCGGCAGAAGCCCATTTTAAATTGGGACGTATCTATAAATTAAAGTTAAAAGAGCCGATCAATGCCCTTGAAACCTATCAAAAACATCTAAACAAATTCCCTGAAAACAAAAGACATACAGAAGTAATGTATGCGATGTATTTAATGTACAGAGAACTTGAAGAACCGGCAAAAGAAACAGCCATGAAAAATAGAATTTTGAATGAATACCCACATTCATTGTATGCTAAATTAATTAAAAACCCCAATTATTTAATTGAAAACAAAGCAATCACCGCAGAAATTAAAGACAAATACAGGACTATTTTCATGAATTTTGAAGCTCAACAATATGCTTTAGCAGATACGCTGATAGGTATAGCCCTACTGCAATATCCTGACAATGAAATAGAAGACAAATTTGTATTGCTAAAAGCCATTATTAAAGGTAAACTAAGAAATTACACTGCCTATAAAAATGAATTAATGGCGTTTAAAGACAAATACAAATCAAGCGCCGCAATCAAATATGCCAATCAATTATTAGAAGGCATAAACAATTACGTAGCACCAGATACGAGCATACACTCAAAATCAAAAAACCAGTTAAATGACAGTACTGCTAGTAAAATAATCTATCCACTAAGTGATAGTACAAAAAATGAAACCAATATTTTAAAACCAGAAACGCCTCTCTCAGAGACTTCTGACAAAGATAAGAAAGATGCAACGCCAATACAAAAACAGGAGGCGTTAGCACCTGCAATGGAAACTAAAAAAGAAAACTTACCTCCACAAAATTAATTATGTTAAATTTTAATAATAAATACGGTAAAATTATCTTGATTTCATGGGCTAGCTTTGCTTTGTTTTGGATTGGATTAGTATTATATGTATTGCTAGTAAAAGCTAATTTTTTATTTTTATTTGGTGAAATGCCAACCTTAGATGCACTAGAAAACCCAAAAAGTGAACTGGCTTCTGAATTGATTGCATCAGACCAAATTACCCTAGGAAAATATTTCAGAGAAAATAGAAGTCCTGTAGAATACGAACAAATTTCTCCAAACATCCTCAATGCCTTGGTGGCCACAGAAGATGTACGATTTGAAAAACACTCAGGAATAGACTTGAAAGGTACATTTGCAATTTTAATCTATTTAATGAAATTTGACAATAGAGGCTCAAGTACCATTTCGCAACAATTAGCCAAAAATTTATTCAATACAAGAGGTAAAAAATACAATGGCTTACTCGCCAAAATACCAGCGATTAGAACCGTCATCATCAAAACCAAAGAATGGATAACGGCCATAAAAATTGAAAAAGCCTATACCAAACGTGAAATCATTACGATGTATTTGAATACAGTAGATTTTGGAAGTAATGCCTTTGGAATCAAAGTTGCCGCCAAAACTTTTTTCAATACCACCCCAGATTCCATCACAATTCCACAGGCAGCCATGTTGGTGGGAGTATTAAAAGCACCTTCACAATATAGTCCAGTATTCAATCCTGAGAGGGCATTAAAAAGAAGAAATACTGTATTAGAACAAATGGAGAAGTATAATTACATTACGGAAGACATGCTTACTTCATTTAAAAGCCAAAGCATTGGATTAAATTACCAAGTTGAAAATCATAACAAAGGACTTGCCACCTATTTTAGATCAGTGATTAATAATTATTTATTAAAATGGTGCGAAGAACATAATTACGATTTGTATTCTGATGGTTTAAAAATTTACACCACCATAGATACAAAAATGCAAACTTATGCGGAAGAAGCAGTAAGTCAACATGTCAGTAAAATGCAAGGCTTATTTTACCAACATTGGAAAGGTAGAAACCCATGGGCGGACGAAGAACAAAAGGAAATCCCTGACTTCATAGAAAATGCCTTTAAGAAAACTGAAACATACAAAATGTATAAAGAAATATACAAAAATGATGAAGTAGCAATTCAAAAAGCAATGCATACGCCAAGAAAAATGAAAGTGTTTTCTTGGCAAGGAGAAAAAGACACCATGTTAAGCCCTATTGATTCACTACGTTATTACAAATGGTTTTTACAAGCGGGGTTTATGGCCATGGATCCACATTCAGGACATATAAAAGCATGGGTAGGTGGTATAGACCATAAATTCTTTAAATATGACCATGTGAAACAGGGTAAAAGACAACCAGGATCCACATTTAAACCATTTGTATATTTAGCAGCATTAGACAATGGGTATTCGCCATGTTATGAAATGCAGGACGTACCCGTTACCTTTCAATTTGACAATGGTGGTGAAACAAAAACGTGGACACCACAAAACAGTGAAGGAGAATTTACAGGACAAACCATGACGCTTAGGCAAGCAATGGCAAGATCGGTAAATTCTATCACCGCAAATGTGATGAAATTAATGGGACCACAAACAGTGGTAGATTATGCCCATAAAGTTGGTATAAAAAGTGAACTTGAAGCGGTACCATCCTTGTGT
>JBIKPL010000249.1:0-4692 GCA_044357485.1 Cytophagales bacterium | reverse complement strand
ACACCACTTCAACCATCAAAAGATGGCTATAAATTCAGCTTTATACAATTAATTCAAAATAAACAACAATTATAAATTAGTACTCACCTTTATCACTTTAATTACTATGACCACATTAGCAGCATTTACGTCCAACAAACAAGGTAAAATCATCATGACCGTTTCTGTAGAAGTTAAAGATTATGACGTATGGAAAAAAGGATTTGACGCCGGGGCAGCCATCCGCGAAAAAGCAGGCATCAAAGTAATCAGCATTTCTACTGCCGTAACTAACGAAAATCAAGTTTTGGTGATAGAAGAATGCGAAAATATTGCCGTAGCGAACGATTTCTTAAACCTGCTAAAATCAAGACAAGCAGCAGGCGACATGACCAAGTTAGACGTGAAATTATTCGATAAAGCAGTATAACAATCACCCCATGTCATCGCAATGGTGGTGACATGGGGTGATTACAATTGAAATCAATTTAACCTTTTAGTAATCAGGCTATTCACCATTTGAAAAAGCGTGACTGGCGAAACCGTTCTCCAAGCCTCAATGTCAAGGTTACCCCCATAATTGACATAGCTATCGATGCCATATTTGCGCCATTCATCCGTAACAAAATACCTAAAATTTAAGGCGGCCACCCAACCATCTTCAATGTCTTCAAACCATTCTTCGTAATAACAATCATCTGAACCATGAAAATTAAATACATTTTCACCAATCAATATGTATTTACTAATTCCTTGTCCGATCATCAGGTCGAGCATATTGCGTTTGAGGTGCATGATGTCGTTGTGAAGAGCGTCGTTCCATTCGCCAAACAATTCGATTACGGCAAAGTTTAATTGGTAATCAACGAATAAAATTTTTATCCAAAGCGTTTCTGACCCAATGTAATCCCACAAGGGATGAATATAATAGCCATAAATACTATTGGTATAAGCCGTAAGTGTATATTCGGCCCCATAAAGTGGAGAAAAGGGATCTTCATTGGCCATGTAATATTTTTCCCAATTGTAAAATGGTTCAATATCTTGCATGTTAAAAATTAAATTATTGCTTTATTGATTGATGAAAATAATTAGTGAACATTAATACGCCACTTTAATGCCATGATAGGTTTCTTGTTCTTGGTAATCTTTTCTAAGCGGATAACCTTCCCAATCATTCGGCATCAAAATACGTCTCAAATCAGGATGCCCTTCAAAATGAATACCGAGCAAATCATAGGCTTCTCTTTCGTGCCAATTGGCAGATAGCCAAACATTGGTTACCGAAGGAATTACTGGCAATGTCGTAGCATCTCCCCTTGGTTCAAAAACTTTTAAAATTAAATGTTTATGAAAAGGAATGGAATACAAATGGTAAATTACTTCCATACTTCCTTTGTCTACCCCATTGTCTATAGCGGTGATACAAGATAGATAGTCAAAATAGGTAGCGGGATTTTGGAAAAGTTCTTGGCATATCGCAGTAATCAAAGCTGTTTTTACGACCAAAGATGGCTGAACGTCCGCCATGTTTTCGAGCACAATTGCTTCTGATCCAAACTTTTCAATAATGATATTTTTAATTTGTTCCATTGCGATTTAAAATAAGCTGTATATAGGGTAATTATGATTGCCCAATAAGTCTTAATAAAGCACTAGGGGCAACCAAATGTTCATTTCTAATTTTTTCTTGTAACTTCAAAAAGCCTCCTATAAGCGCTTCGGGTCTAGGCGGGCAACCTGGCACATACACATCAACAGGGATAATACGATCAACCCCTTTCACCACATGATAACCATGTTCCCAATAAGGGCCACCGCAATTAGAGCAAGAACCCATAGAAATCACATACCTAGGTTCGGCCATTTGTTCATATAAACGACGAACACGATCGGCCATTTTAAAAGTAACCGTACCGGCAACAATCATCACATCAGATTGGCGAGGTGATCCACGAGGGATAACGCCAAATCGGTCAAGATCATAACCAGAAGCATAACTAGACATCATTTCTATCGCACAACATGCCAAGCCAAAACCCATAGGCCACATCGAAGACAAACGAGCCCAATTGACTAAATCGTCTAACTTGGTAATCACCACTCCACCTTGACCTGATTTTAATGCTTCCATTTGTTCGTTGTTTTCAAATGACGGTGTTCTACTCAAGAGCTAGCTAAGACTCGAGGCCAAACACAGAAGATTTGATTGCCAAATTTAAACAACTGAACTAAATTTTGAACTATATTGTAAGTGATATTTAAACCAGTACTCAAAATTGTGTTTAAAGACCTATTTTAATTCCCATAGTCATGAATATCATTGATAAATTATACAAAAGATATGCAACCAAACAATTTAGTGACCAGAAATTGTCGGAAGAAAAGTTGCACACCATTTTACATGCCTTAACGCTTACCCCCTCTTCAATGGGATTGCAACCATGGAAATTTATATTGGTAGAGAACCAAGTGTTGCGTCAAAAGTTACACCAGCACAGTTACAAACAAAATCAAATCATTGAAGCATCGCACCTGCTTGTGTTGTGTAGGTACGACGACATCAACCATACCCATGTAGAAGAATATGCCCAATCGGTAGCCCAACAACGCAATATGCCCCGTGAAAATTTAGACGGTTATGTCAAAAGCAGTTTGAGCTTACTCATGAAAATGACTACCGAAGAGAAAATTCATTGGATGGAAAAACAGCTTTATTTGGCCTTGGGGAATTTACTGACCGTTTGTGCCGTCGAAGATGTGGATGCTTGCCCCATGGAAGGCATTATTTTATCGGAATATGACCGAGAATTAGGCCTGCAACCACTTGGCCTAAAAGCGGTTATTGCCTGTCCAATTGGCTATAGAAATGACAACGACAAATATGCACACTTACCCAAAGTAAGGTATAGCAAGGAGGATGTTATAGTGGTAAAATAAATGCACGAACCACAATGCAAAATCATAAATTAAATCAATAGTCTTGCATTGTTACACTTCTTCTATCTCACCATTTTTTAAGTGCATCAGTTTAACGTTTTCTAAGGCTTGTGTGAGCATTACAGTAGAGCGTTCGGGTCTTGCATCGGTGATGAACAGCTGTCCAAAAGGAGGCTCTATAACGATGGCAATTAAACGTGCAATACGGGAATCATCTAATTTATCAAAAATATCATCTAATAATAAAATCGGACTAAGAGCAGTATGGTTAAAAATATACTGCGCTTGGGCTAACTTCAGTGCAATCACAAAAGACTTTTGTTGTCCTTGAGAGCCAAATTTCTTCAAAGACACGGCGCCAATTTTAAATTCATAATCATCGGTATGAATGCCTAAGGTCGTTCTTTGTACATGGTAATCTTTTTCAAAGGCAGCATGAAAGTCTGCACTGAAATCAAGTGATGCTACATCTGAACGATATGACAAGGTTACTTCTTCGGCACTATTGGTGAGGGCTTTGTAAAAATATTGGAAAACGCTCAAATATTCATCCATAAACACGAGCCTACGCTGGTGCAATTGATTTCCCAAAAGCAACAATTGATGGTTATAAGGGGCTAATTGTTCGTGGTCAATGGATCTATTTTCATGAAAGTGTTTCAACAAAGCATTGCGTTGCTTTAGGTAATGGTTGTATTTCATGAGTTGTTCGAGGTATGGCCTATCGGTTTGGGCGATAATGGCATCCACAAATTTTCGGCGTACCTCACTCCCATCCCTAACCAAATCGGTATCATAAGGTGTAATCATTACCACCGGAAAACGACCAATATGCTCACTAATTTTTTCACATGGCACTTGATTATGTTTGAGCACTTTTTTTTCCCCTACTTTCAAACTCGCCTGTACCGTTTCCTGTTTTCCCTGTTTTTGAAAGGTGCCGGCCACCTTAAAGAAGCTTTCCCCATGTAAAACCACCTGATGATCGATATGATTGAAGGCACTTTTGAAAAATGATAAATAAAATATAGCATCGAGTAAATTAGTTTTACCAGCCCCATTATGCCCTAAAAGGCAGTTAAAGCGACTTGAAAACACTAAATCTACTGATTTGTGATTTTTAAAGTTTAATATTGATATTTTTTCAAGAAACATTAATTCATTTTTTAAATGATTTTATTTAGCTTCGCACTTCTAAGTTTTTAAATTAGAATAAAAGTACCATGGCTAAACAAGCAGCTAAAACAAAAGTAGATTCTACAAACAAGTTTTCAAAAGAAACTTACCTGTTTTGGTATG
Organism: Cytophagales bacterium; assembly: GCA_044357485.1. Taxonomy (GTDB): domain Bacteria; phylum Bacteroidota; class Bacteroidia; order Cytophagales; family UBA9547; genus CALPQG02. The sequence continues at coordinate 474 of JBIKPL010000249.1, read as the reverse complement.
AATCAATGCAAATGATGCGAAAATTTGAAGAAAAAGCGGGCCAACTTTACGGTCAGCAAAAAATCAAAGGTTTTTGCCATTTATATATAGGACAAGAAGCCTGTGCTGCAGGTTCTGGTTCGGCCTTAATAAAAGGAGACAAATGGATTACTTCTTACCGTGATCACGCTTTTCCTTTGGTATTGGGAACGAGTCCTAATGCGATTATGGCCGAGTTATACGGAAAAGTTACAGGTTGTTCAAAAGGTAAAGGTGGCTCGATGCACATTTTCGATAAAGAAAATGGTTTTGCAGGTGGTCATGGTATTGTAGGAGGACAAATTCCTGTGGGAGCAGGATTAGCCTTCGCTGAACAATATAAAGGTACCAATAACTTATGCATCTGTTTCATGGGAGATGGTGCTGTACGTCAAGGGGCATTTCATGAAACCTTGAATATGGCCATGTTATGGAAATTGCCAGTGATTTTCGTAG
>JBIKPL010000248.1:0-4708 GCA_044357485.1 Cytophagales bacterium | reverse complement strand
GCGTAATTTCAGCCAATGGTAAAGGTTTCTCGCTTACCTTAAATACTACTGAGGTATCCTGACAACCATCAACTACAATCCTTAATAACCAATCTCCCGCAAGGGATTTAGCATGTGTTAATCCAGCACCTACACTGGCACCATCTTTATACCATTCATAAAACGCCCCAGTTATCGCTTGAGCGCTTAACAGAATGCCCACATCGCCTTTGCAATAATCCGCATTGCTTGCCGTGTTGGTAATGGTCGCAATAGGCATTGCTTTTTCTATGACTTTCACTACACTTGATGTACTGGCACAAGAAGTAGCCGTGTTCACCACTTTTACTTGCCAGTCTCCAACCAAGGCATTGTTAAAGTTTTTATTCGATGCATCAGCCGTGCTTTGAGCAATATTGTTGTTAAACCATTGGTAAGAAACTGGTGTACCCGCATCTGCCGCGGCTAAATTTACCCCTAACAAACTGTTGGCACAATACGATACGTTAGTAGAAGTAATGGCTGCCAAAGGCAATGGATTTTCAATGACCGTAACCGTATCAGCATTACGACTACATCCAGTTGCCGTATGCGTCACTTTTACATACCATTTTCCTTGTAAAGCATTTTTATAATCAAGGTATATCGTAGCTGGTGCTTGAGAAATGCCATCTTTAAACCATTCATATTGGGCATCGCTTCCGCCATCATCTGCCATCAAGGTTAAACCATTTTCACCCACACAATACCCTAAGTTTGTGTTTACCACTTGCGCTATTGGCAATGGATTAACGGTCACTTCAATTTTTGCTCTTGGGCTTTCACAACCATTGCTTACTGTTTGAGAAACAAAATAGGTATTCGTACCAACTACAGCGGTGTTCACCGTTGGCGTGGCAATATCACCTACACTGGTTGCGCTGGTAAACCATTTGATATTTAAGCCTGCTACATGGTCCATCATGTCTGGTGCAGGATTTGTATTTACACAAGTACTCACATGGCTTACGGCAGGAGCCACTAACACATCATATACGGTTACATAAATTGGTGTTCTAGGACTTTCACATAAAGTTGGTTCTGTTTGGGTAACATAAAAAGTATCGACACTTGACACCGCACTGTTCACTATAGGCACTGCCATCGCATTGCCTCCTATGGCTTTGGCATACCATAAAATAGCGGTTCCGCCAACACTTGTCGACAAATCCGGTACAGGTGTACTGTTTAAGCAAACGCCTACATTGGTCACCAATGGTTTGGCCGATTTTGGAATCACCGTTGCCGTGGCAGTCACTGTTGATTTACAGCCATTCAAGTCTGTACCCGTAACATTGTACACCGTAGTCACCAAAGGATTGGCAATTACAGCTGCAACCGTACTGTCGACTAAGCTTAAACCAGGAGACCATACATAAGATAAAGCACCACTAGCGGTTAAACTTAAGCCGGTTCCTCCAGCACAAAAAGCACCCTCAGTGGTTGTAATGAGAGGTTTGTCGTACACCGTAACCAAAGCTTGCGCAGAGTCGGTACAACCATTGGCATCAGTTCCGATCACCGTATAAGTGGTCGTTGCTAAAGGAGTTGCTAAAGGAGTTGAAATCATTGGATTCGACAAGGTTGCTGCCGGATGCCAAACATAAGTACCAGTTGCACCAGCGCCTGTTGCTGACAACGTTACGCCTGCTCCGCCAGCACAAAATGCACCACCTGTAACAACCATAGGCAAGGTTGAATTTACCGTAATTTTCACAGAGGCCGTATTGAAACAACCATTGGTATCGGTACCAATCACCGTATACGTTTTGGTAAGCATAGGATTAAAGACAACACTGTCTGTTACGCCATTATTCCATACATAAGTAGCCGCTCCTGAGCCGCTCAACAACACATCACTTCCGGCACAAACCGTAATAGGTGTTCCGGCGACCACAACTGGTTTGGCATTAATATGTACAATGGCTGAATCTTTGGTCATACAACCATTGACATCGGTTACTGTAACTTTATAGGTTCTCGTAGCAGTTGGTTTAGCTAAAGGATTAGCGACATTTGAAGCCGATAGGTTAGTAACCGGACTCCAAGCATACGATCCGCCAGCGCCAGCACCTGTAGCGCCTAATGTTACGCCTGATCCTCCTGCGCACATGGTACCGCCAGTCGTAGTCACCACAGGCAAATCATTTACAGTAATCGTAAGGCTAGTCGCATTGGTACAATTATTCCCATCGGTTCCAATTACCTGGTAAGTGGTTGTAGTGAGAGGTTTAAATGCTTTGCCATTGCTAATGCCATTGTCCCAAGCATAAGAAGTTGCCCCAAAGCCATTTAAGGTCACACTATCACCCAAACATAACTTACTTGTTGTGGCGGTTGCAGTTACAGTTGGTTTATTGTTTACTTGTACGGTAGCGGTTTTCGTATTCGAACAACCTTTACTATCGGTACCAATAAGGGTATAAGTTTGGGTACTGATTGGGGTGGCGATGGGGGTAGCGATGGTCGAATCTGATAAATTTGTACTAGGCGACCAAAGATAAATGCCTCCAAGGCCTGCGCCACTTCCGCCTAAAGTTACCCCAGCACCGCTTTCACAATACGAACCTCCTGTAGCGGAAATTATAGGTTTTAAATTTACTTGCACCAAGGCGGTATCTACATTCGAACAACCATTACTATCGGTTCCGGTTAAGGTATAAACGGTGGTTGCCAATGGCGTAGCCAATGGATTATTTAAACTCACCCCTGATAATTGTGTGGCTGGCGACCAGGTGTAAGAGCCTGTGGCTCCAGCACCATTTGAAGCCAAAGTTACCCCTGCTCCGCCTTCACAAAACTCACCACCAGTAGCGGTGATAATTGGTTTTAAATTGACCACCACTACTGCATTGGCAGTATCCTTACATCCGTTCGCATCGGTTCCTACAACGGTATAGGTAGTAGTTCCTAGCGGAATTGCTAAAGGATTGGCAATGGTTGGATCGGACAAAGCCGTCACTGGCAACCATGCGTAAGTTGCTCCAAGACCTGCGCCATCAGCGGTAATGGTCACCCCCGATCCTGATTCGCAATACGCTCCTCCCGTGGTAGTCACTACTGGATTGGCATAAATGGTAACGGTTGGGGTACCCATTAAAGTAGTGCCATTACAATTGGCATCACTTACATGGGTCAATGAATATGTTTTGGTCGTGGATGGATTAACCGTTATGGTATATACACTGGTATTGATACCAGTAATAGTCACAGGAGTAGTACCATCAGTATAAGTAAAATCCCATGGGGAAGTGCCCGTAAAACTGACGCTTAAAGCAGTACTCGAACCAGGACATATAGCCGCCGTACCCGTTAGTGTTGCCGTTGGTGTTGAATTCACCACTATGGTTGGGGTTCCGGTAATGGCGGTTCCGGCACAATTTACATCATTCACACCAGTTAAGGTATACGTTGTGGTGGTGCTTGGATTAACCGTTATGGTATAAAGACTTGTCGTGATGCCTGCAATTGTGATTGGTGTAGTGCCATCGGTATAGGTAATACGCCATGGTTGGGCACCTGTTAACGCTACACTTAAATTGGTAGTTGCACCATTACAAATGGTAGTTGCACCAGCAAGTATGGCCGTTGGCAAATTTCTCACCACCACCGTTGGAGAACCTACTAAAGAAGTACCACTACAATTGGCATCCGTCAAGGCGGAAACCGAATAGGTTTTTGTAGCACTTGGACTCACACTAATCGTATACGGACTAACCATGATTCCCGTCACGGAGATGGGTGTAGTGCCATCAGTATAGGTGATATTCCAAGGTTTTGCGCCGGTTAAGGCCACACTTAAATTCGTTAAATCACCTTTACAGATGGTAGTTGTACCAGAAAGCGTTGCTGTTGGCTTAGCATTAATTGTGATGGTTGGGGTTCCGGTAAAATTAGTTCCAACACAATTTGCATCATGAAGGCTTGTCATAGAATACGTTGAAGTCAACACAGGCGTCACCGTAAAACTATAAGGATTTGCGGAAATGCCTGTAATCGAAACAGGAGTTACACCATCAGTATAGGTAATGTCCCAAGGTGATGTACCCGTAAAGGTAACATGCAAAGCAGCACTTGTTCCTACACAAATCGTATCTGTACCCGCAAACGTAGCCGTCGGTTTTGGATTCACGGTTACTACTGGTGAGCCCGCAAACGTACCTGCACAATTTACATCATTCACGGCAGTGATGGTAAAAGTTTTAGTGCTCGATGGGCTTACGCTAATGGCATAAGGGGTGGCGGTAATTCCTGAAATAGTGTTTGACGTGGTACCATCGGTATACGTGAAACGCCATGGTTGAACACCAGTAAACGCAACACTCAAATTGGTACTTGCGCCTGCACAAATAGTAGCATCTCCACTTAAAGTAGCTGTTGAAGCAGGATTAACACTTACCGTCGCAGATCCATTCAAGGAAGTGCCGGTGCAGTTCACATCATTCACCGCTGTTAAAGTATAGGTTGTGGCCGCAAGCGGATTGACGGCAATTGCATAAGGACTTGCCGAAACCCCGGTGATGGTAACCGGTGTAATGCCATCGGTATAAGTAATCGCCCATGGTGATGTTCCGGTGAAGGTCACACTTATATTACTTGTCTTGCCGGCACAAATAGTAGCATCTCCAGCAATGGTAGCCACAGGTTTTGGATTAACAGTCACCACTGGTGTACCCGTAAAAATAGTTCC
>JBIKPL010000247.1:0-4709 GCA_044357485.1 Cytophagales bacterium | reverse complement strand
GGAATTATAATTTGTTTAGAATAACGTACTTAAAAAATAGAAACAAATTTCAATAAATGATTATTGTCTATCCGGTATGCGTTAGCGGGAGAGGGATTGTTTGAGCGCTGCCTTCTTAGTTGTTTACATACAAATTAAAACACAAATACTCGATAACTAAGAAAAAAGCGAGTCCTGATCACGCGACCCGAAGGAGAACACCCTAAACGACAATAATATCATCCCTTCGGGATTAAACCTTTAATTTTACTATAACAATATCATCCCTTCGGGATTAAATCATTAATGTTATACTACAATAATATCATCCCTTCGGGATTAAATCATTAATGTTATAATACAACAATATCATCCCTTCGGGATTAAATCATTAATGTTATAATACAATAATATCACCCCTTCGGGATTAAACCATTAATGTTACTACAATAATATCATCCCTTCGGGATTAAATCATTAATTTTACTATAACAATATCATCCCTTCGGGATTAAATCATTAATGTTATACTACTACAATATCATCCCTTCGGGATTAAATCATTAATGTTATAATACAACAATATCATCCCTTCGGGATTAAATCATTAATGTTATAATACAATAATCCCGAAGGGATGATATTATTATAGAATTATATTAAAGTATTAAAACCCTGAAAGGGTAACATTATTAAAGTTTTTCAAAAGCGTACTAATACTAAAACAAAAAAAGTCCCGACTATTCATCGGGACTTTTTTATGAGTTCAAAGATTGTAAATTTATTTTACCTCTTCATATTCAACATCAGCAACATCTGAATCAGATTTAGTTTGTTGTTGTTGACCAGCATCACCAGCTGGAGCACCGCCTTGAGAGGCAGCATACATTTCTTGAGAAGCAGCTTCCCATGCTTTATTCAAACCTTCCATCGCTACATCAATCGTAACTAAATCTTGATTTGCGTGAGCAGTTCTCAATTCAACCAATGCACCTTCGATAGCTGTTTTGTTTCCTTCAGATATCTTGTCGCCATATTCTTTCAACTGTTTTTCAGTTGAGAAAATTAAGCTATCAGCAGCATTAATTTTTTCGATTTTATCTTTTTCAATTTTATCAGAAGCTTCATTCGCTTTCGCTTCTTGTCTCATTTTTTCGATATCAGCATCCGTTAATCCACTTGAAGCTTCAATACGAATTTTTTGTTCTTTGTTTGTACCTTTATCTTTAGCAGATACATTCAAAATACCATTCGCATCAATATCAAAGGTAACTTCAATTTGAGGAACCCCTCTTTGCGCAGGAGGAATGTCAGACAAATGGAAACGACCGATGGTACGGTTATCTTTTGCTAAAGCTCTTTCACCTTGTAAAACATGGATTTCTACAGATGGTTGGCTATCAGAAGCAGTAGAGAAAGTTTCAGATTTACGCGTAGGAATAGTAGTATTTGATTCAATCAATTTAGTGAAAACACCACCCATTGTTTCAATCCCTAATGAAAGAGGGGTTACATCGAGTAACAATACATCTTTCACTTCACCAGTCAATACACCACCTTGAATAGCAGCCCCTAAAGCAACTACTTCATCAGGATTAACACCTTTAGAAGGTTTTTTGCCAAAGAATTTTTCTACTTCTTCTTGAATTCTTGGGATACGCGTTGAACCACCTACCAAGATTACTTCGTCAATATCAGACAAAGATAAACCACTATTTTTCAAAGCTCTTTTGCAAGGCTCTAAAGTACGTTGAATTAAGCTATCAGCTAATTGTTCAAATTTAGCTTTCGTTAAAGTACGCACTAAGTGTTTAGGAATACCATTTACTGGCATAATATAAGGCAAATTGATTTCAGTTGTGGCAGCGCTAGACAATTCAATTTTAGCTTTTTCTGCAGCTTCTTTTAATCTTTGTAAAGCCATTGGATCAAGACGTAAGTCAATTGCTTCATCGCTTTTGAATTCGTCTGCTAACCAGTTGATAATTACCTGATCAAAGTCATCACCACCTAAGTGCGTATCGCCATCAGTTGATTTTACTTCAAAAACGCCATCTCCTAATTCAAGGATAGAAACGTCAAAAGTACCACCACCTAAGTCAAAAACAGCGATTTTTTGATCTTTACCTTTTTTGTCCATACCATAAGCCAAAGCCGCAGCCGTTGGCTCATTAATAATACGTTTTACTTCTAAACCAGCAATTAAACCTGCTTCTTTAGTCGCTTGACGTTCTGCATCATTAAAATAAGCAGGTACGGTAATTACCGCTTCTGTAACTTCGTGACCTAAATAATCTTCTGCAGTAGTCTTCATTTTTTGAAGTATCATTGCTGATAATTCTTGTGGGGTATACAAACGATCACCAATTCTTACTCTTGGGGTATTGTTTGTACCACCTTCTACTGTATAAGGAACACCTGAAGTTTCATTGGTTACTTCAGAGAATTTCTTACCCATGAATCTTTTGATAGAAGAGATCGTGTTGGTAGGATTTGTAATAGCCTGACGTTTAGCAGGATCACCTACTTTTCTTTCGCCTTTTCCACCATCCAAAAATGCAACAATTGAAGGAGTTGTTCTTTTACCTTCACTGTTAGGGATAACCACTGGCTCATTACCTTCCATTACGGCTACGCAAGAGTTGGTTGTACCCAAGTCAATTCCTATAATTTTACCCATTGTATTAATTTATTTATGTGATAGATTTATTTCGTACTCTCCCCTTAGTCAAGGAATATGCCAAGCGATAATTGAATGAAATATTATGTCAGATTGTCAGATAAGAATTAAAATATATTTTAAACACCACGTAAAAACTATATAATGACAGACTTTTAACTGACAGTAAGGTAATCATTGAACCTGAACTTATTGCAGACTCTCCTCAAATTCAGAGGCAAATTAAATACGTTTGTTAATTATTACAACCGGCAAAAGATTCCGTTTTTGTATAAAAGATTGAAAAATCAGCCAATCCTTTATTACTTTCAATAAAGATAGAGTAATCAGCAAATCCTTTTGAAGGCGTAATGTACCAATTTCCAGGTTTATCGGCATAAAGTTTATTATCGTGTTTATAGACGATTAAATTGGCAAACGCCTCCCCTTCTTCCACAAAAACACGATAAGTGGCATCAACTCTATTTTTCTCTATATATACTGCACCAAAAATTTTACATGGATCTATTGCCTTATTATTTTGGGCAAAGCCTCCAATTGCGGTTAAAAGTAATACGATTATGAAAAGATGTTTATACATTGGGATTGGGTAATAGGTACAAAGTATTAAGTTTAGGATACTTTGTACTGGGGATAAAGATGAATATAGTCTTTATTATTAAAGTTCAGATTCAAAGGCAAATACCATTGAATCTGAACTTTATAGGCTGTACTTAAGACTTTATAGTAAAGACGCTGTACTCAGTACTAAAAACCTTATTTAGCGGCTTTTACAACATCAATAAAATCACGTGCTACCAAAGAAGCCCCACCAATTAATCCACCATCAATATCAGGACAATCAAACAATTCCACGGCATTGCTTGCTTTGCAACTTCCACCATATTGAATCGTGATGGCATCTGCCGTACCTTGACCATATTTACTTGCAATATGATTTCTAATCATCAAATGCATTTCTTGAGCTTGTGCTGTAGAAGCAGTAACGCCAGTGCCGATAGCCCAAATTGGTTCATAAGCCAACACTACTTTTCTAAAGTCAGCATCTACTAAATGAAATAAACTTTCGGTAATTTGTGATTTAACAAAATCAATATGAATGCCTTGCTCGCGTTGTGCTAAAGTTTCACCCATGCAAAATATAGGCGTCAAACCTGCTTCCAAAACGAGGTCAGTTTTTTCGGCCAACATTTCATTGCTTTCATTAAAATATTCTCTGCGTTCGCTATGGCCAATAATTACAAAATCAACCCCTACAGATTTCAACATTTCTATTGAAATTTCACCGGTATAAGCGCCAGACTTTTTATTGCTTACATTTTGTGCCCCTAAAAATATATTTTTACTATCTCCAATCAACTTTTTTACACTTGTTAAGTGTGTAAATGGAGGGCAAATTACGATTTTAACGTTTGATGTCACTTCGTCATTCGCAATATTAATTACTTCTGACGCTAATTTTAAGCCATCTTCTAGGCTTTTGTTCATTTTCCAGTTTCCTGCTACGATGTATTGTCTCATTGTCAATGCTATTTTATGAAGCTCCAAAGATAATGGACTTCATATAAAGTACAAAATTTAGGCTTAAGTGTTTAGCCTATAATAAAAAATAAATGGTAATTTCAAATTCCTTACTTTATCAATCACTCAAAACAATTACTTATCTTTGCCTTATGGACATCGATGTACAATATGACAATTTACTATTGAAGCTTAAAGAAGACTTCAATTGGCCCCAATTATACATGTTTAAATTCATCATTGCCCTAGAAAACGATGCTGCCAAAAGCACTTTATTGCTTTTATTTTCTGGCAAAGCAAACATTCAACACAAGTCATCTTCTGGTGGGAAATATGCAAGCTATACAATCACCGAAAAAATGATTTCTGCTGAATCCGTCATTGAGATTTATAAAAAAGTAGCCTCAATTCCTGGCGTAATGGCATTGTAGTACAAAGTACAAAGTACAAAGTACAAAGTACAAAGTACAAAGTACAAAGTACAAAGTACAAAGTACAAAGTACAAAGTACAAAGTACAAAGTACAAAG
>JBIKPL010000044.1:0-12445 GCA_044357485.1 Cytophagales bacterium | reverse complement strand
TGATGCCTCCAAGCGCTTCACTATGGCGTATAATTTTTTCAGCCACTTCTTCAGCACCTCCCACTAATAAGGCTCCTCGTAAACCATTTTGAGCATTAAACCGTTCTGGAGATACCGCAGGCCAACCTCTTTCTTTTCCAATTCTTGTAAACGTTTCTGCATAACCCGGATAATAATCAGCGACAGCTTCTGCAGAAGTATTGGCGACATACCCTAAAGAATGGAGCCCAACTTTGAGGTCTTCGAAGGCATGTCCTGCTTTTAGGCCCGCTTCTCGATACATGTCTACTAAGGGACGAAAACGATGTGTTTCCCCACCAATAACGGCCACCATCAGCGGTAAGCCTAAGGTACCAGCCCTGGCAAACGATTGAGGAGTGCCACCTACCCCTAACCAAATAGGTAATTTTTTTTGGACCGGCCTTGGGTATATGGCTTGATGATGTAAAGGCGCTCTAAATTTGCCTGACCAATGCATGATTTCGTTGTCTCGTATTTGCAATAACAAACCGAGTTTTTCCATGAAAATTTCATCATAATCATGAAGATTATAGCCAAACAATGGAAAGGCTTCTGTAAATGACCCTCTGCCAACCACCATTTCGGCACGACCATTAGAAATTAAATCTAGCGTAGCATAACTTTGAAATGCCCTCACGGGATCAGTGGCACTGAGTACCGTTACAGCACTGGTAAGTTTGATGTTTTTTGTGCGCGCTGCAGCGGCGGCTAAAATAACGACCGGTGCCGCATCTAAAAATTCTTTACGGTGGTGTTCTCCAATGCCAAATACATCTAACCCAACTTGGTCGGCCAGTGCAATTCTGTCTAACAATTCTTGAAGTGAGGCAACATTATTGGCCACATTACTTTGGTTGTTAATTAAAGTCGCCGCCGCAAAACTATCAATCCCTATTTCTATTTTCATTTGCTTATGATTTGTTTTGAGTACAGGGTACAGAGTTTAGAGTGATTAGTTTAGAGTAGAGAGTTAAGAGTAAAAAGAAAAAAGTAACAAGTAGAAAGGGGAGTATAATTACATTCTAACTAATACCCTGTACTTTGTACCCTATACTTTGTACCCTATACTTTGTACCCTATACTTTGTACCCTGTACCCTGTACCCTGTACCTTATACTTTGTACCCTGTACTTATTACTACACAAGCTCCCTCAAATACATTTGTATAGTGTTTTCCCAGCCATAATATAAGGCATCACAGACCAAGGCATGTCCAATAGACACTTCGTCAAGGTTGGGTAAATTTTGTTTGAGGTATTTAAGGTTATTTAAATCTAAATCATGCCCAGCATTTAAACCCAAACCCAATTCTTGTGCAGCTTTTGCGGCTACAATATAGGGAGCAATAGCTTTTTCTTTATTGATAGGATATTCAGTGGCATAAGGTTCGGTATATAATTCAATTCTGTCGGCACCTAATTTGGCCGCGCCTGCTACCATGGCCACCTCAGGATCTACAAAAATAGACACCCTTGTGCCATAAGATTTTAATTCAGCCACAATTGGGTTTAAAAAATCAAATTGCTTTACAGTGTCCCAACCAGCATTAGAAGTAATAGCATCGGGAGCGTCGGGCACTAAAGTGGCTTGCGCCGGACGAACGCGTTTTACCAATGCCATGAATCGTTCATCAGGATAGCCTTCAATATTAAATTCAGTATGCAGTACCGGTTGTAAATCTATGACATCTTGGTAAGTGATGTGTCTCTCGTCAGGACGAGGATGAACGGTTATTCCCTGTGATCCAAATCGCTCACAGTCAAGGGCCGTTTTAACCACGTCAGGATTATTGCCACCTCTTGCATTGCGGATGGTTGCTACTTTGTTAATATTTACACTTAGTTTTGTCATTTTATGCTTTGCTTCAAGACTAAAAATCGTACTTTTGGATTCAAATATCCATAAAACTTAAACAGAATTCAAATGTCATTGAAAGTAAAAATTGATGCCGATATAAAAACAGCCATGTTGGCAAAAGAAAAAGATACATTAACCGCCTTGAGAGCTATTAAATCAGCGATTTTATTGGCGGAAACTGAAAAAGGAGTGGTTGCTGCCTTGACAGAAGATGTAGAAATGAAATTGTTGCAAAAAGCTGCCAAACAAAGAAAAGAGTCGGCTGAAGTTTTTGCCACGCAAAACAGAGCTGATTTAGCAGAAAAAGAATTGGCAGAATTGGCGATTATTGAAAAATATTTGCCACAGCAATTGTCAGAAGAGGCATTAAAGGCTAAATTAACAGAAATCATCGCGAGATTAGGGGTAACTTCTGCTGCAGAAATGGGTAAAGTAATGGGAGTAGCATCAAAAGAATTGGCCGGTACCGCCGATGGAAAAGCAATTTCAGCAACGATTAAAGCAATACTGACTTAAATTTTAAATTGTTAATTTTGAATTCTTAAAAAAATTAAAATTTAAAATTTACAATTCAAAATTAATAAAAAATGGGAGTACTCGATCTTATCATATTACTGCCTCTGATTTGGGGCGCTTATATGGGCTACCAAAAAGGCTTGTTGATAGAGCTGATTTCCTTGGTAGTAGTAGTGGCTGCAGTGATTCTTTCTTTTAAATTACTCACAAAAGGAATGGCTGTGGTGAGTGGATTTGTAACAACAATGCCTAAAGCATTGCCTGTGATTTCGTTTCTTATCTTGTTTGTGGTGCTATTGTTGGGCTTAAGTTTGTTGGGAAAAGCCTTGAAAGGCCTATTGCACAAAACCATCTTTAAAGACTTCGACAAAGTGTTAGGGGCTGCCCTTGGTTTGTTTAAGTTTGCTTTTATGGTCAGTAACTTACTGTGGATAATAGAAAAATCTGAGGCTGTTTTTAGTAAAAAAATGGTAGACGAAGCTGTTTTATTTCCTTATGTTAAACCTTTGGCTCAACATGTATACCATGGAATCTCCTGGTTGTTTCCATTTGCTAAAGATTTGCTGATGAATCTTGCCGTGTTTTTGAAATAATTGAAGATAAAAATGCATTTATGGAGTTTTTGGGTATTTTATAGGGAACTATTGATTTAAATTTAAAAATATTAACATTACTGTAAATTAATATTTGCTAAAGATTGCTTACTTTGCAAGGTATTAAATTACAAATAGAAGTATATATGGCTTTTGCTTTGCACGAAAAGAGTGGTTTTAAATACATTGATGAGGGAGAAGGAGAAGCAATGTTATTGCTTCATGGACTCTTTGGCGCGTTAAGCAATTGGGATTCAGTGGTTGAGGAGTTTTCTAGTAAATATAGGGTTATTATTCCTGTGCTTCCGATTTACGAAATTTCTATGCTCAATGCTTCGGTTGATGGCTTGGTTGATTTTGTAGAAAAGTTTGTAAAAATGATTGATGTCAAGAATGTTCACCTTTTGGGTAATTCTTTGGGCGGTCATGTGGCTTTGGTGTACATTTTACGTCATATTGAAAATGTACAAAGTTTGACATTAACAGCAAGTTCAGGTTTATTTGAAAATTCTATGGGAGGCTCTTTTCCTAAAAGAGGTAACTACGATTTTATCAAAGAAAAAGTAGAATACACTTTTTATGACCCTAAAATTGCAGGTAAAGAATTGATAGATCAGGTATTTGATGTTACCAATAGTATTCCTAAAGCGATGAGGATGGTGTCTTTTGCCAAATCGGCACAACGCCATAACATGGCCAAAGAAGTGCATAAAATAACCACACCAACCCTGCTGATTTGGGGCTTAAATGATACCATTACGCCTCCTGATGTGGCACATGATTTTAATCGACTAATCCCCAATTCTACCTTAAGGTTTATTGATAAGTGTGGGCACGCACCAATGATGGAGCACCCCTCTAAATTCAACCAAATCTTTAATGATTTCTTGAGTAAGCTCTCTAAATAATACTCCAATGACTGCTGGCGAAAATATTGATTATACACTTCCATTGCTTGAAACCAAAGATACGGTAGCTAAAGCCTTGGATTTGATAGAAGAATTTCACGTAACGCAGTATGCGGTAGTAGAAGGAACTAATTACAAAGGGCTTGTGTCTGAAGCCACACTCTTGAATATTGCCGATAGTGATGTTGCATTAAACCAAATTGCACTTGAATGTGCCGATGTATTTGTACATACTTCTGATCATTTTTTTGAAGTGTTAAAAGTAGCTGAATTACATAAACTTAAAGTCGTGCCTATTCTTGATGATGCAGGCGATTTTCAAGGGGTTATTAATTTGTCGGAAGCCGCGTCAATTTTTGCCAAAATTTGTTCAACAGACATGGATGGCGGCATTATTATTTTGGCGGTCAACGAAAAGGAATATTCTTTAGCGGACATTTGTCGCATAGCAGAGTCTAATAATATCAAAGTTTTAAGCTGTTATGCCGCAAGAAACCCGCAAAGAGAAGGAGGATTGATTGTGACGATTAAGTTAAACCGCAACGATTTGTCAACCATCATGAAATCATTGGAACGTTATAGTTATGAAATTGTAGCACAATTTAGCCATACCGAAATTCATAATGAAGACAAAGAACGCTTAGATTTGTTTTTGAGATTCCTTAATATATAACATGAAAATAGCCATCAATACCAGGCCTTTATTGGAAGAGCACGCACAATTTGTGTTGGCGCTTTACCAGTCGCTTCAGGCGCGCGGGGTGGTATTGCATTTACATGTAAATTTTCTCCATTGGTTGGTTAAGAAAAAACAAAATATTGATAATGTTATCGTTTTTGAAGGAAACCACGACCTTGCCAGTGATTTAGATTTTGTTTTTAGTATTGGGGGAGATGGCACTTTATTAGAAACGGTTACTTTTGTAGGGAAAAGAGAAATTCCAATTGTGGGCATCAATGCTGGGCGTTTGGGCTTTTTGGCCACGGTGCAAACCAATGAAATTGCGAAAGCACTTGATCATATTTTTGCTGGAAAATTCAGGGTTGAAAAAAGATCTTTGTTGAAACTTGTTTCGGATAAAGATTTATTTGGGGGCTTGAACTTTGCCGTAAACGAATTTGCCATTTTGAAAAAAGATACTTCTTCGATGATTGTGGTGCATGCTTATCTTGATGGTGAATTTTTGAATTCTTATTGGTCTGATGGTTTAATTGTTTCAACCCCTACAGGATCAACAGGTTATTCGCTGAGTTGTGGAGGGCCTATTGTGCTGCCTGAATCCAATAATTTTATCATAGCTCCTATTAGTCCTCATAATTTAAATGTTAGGCCCTTGATTATTCCTGATTCGTGTGAGTTGTCTTTTAAAATTGAAGACAGGAAAAAGAAATTTTTGGTGGCTTTGGATTCTCGATCTATTCCTGTAAATCCAAGCATTGAATTAAAAGTAAAGAAAGAAGAATTCAATTTAATGTTGGTGAGTTTTGAGGGAAGTGACTTTATTTCAACCCTCAGAAAAAAATTAAATTGGGGATTAGACGTACGAAATTGATTTTTTAATTTTGTAAATTCAACTATTTGTGTAGATTTGCACATTGTCATATAGCATAGAAGTATACATTTGAAGTAATAATATAATTTAGAATGAAAAAAATTGTCGCATTTACATTGTTTTTGGTAGTTACACTTGCACTTACTGAAGGTGCATACGCTCAAAAATTCACCAAAAGAAAGCGTTATTTAAGTGTAGGTTGGTCTATCGGTGCTTGTAATTATGTTGGTGATTTAGATCCAGGGCAATCTTTTATTAGTCCTGCTTTGTCTAAAACAGGTCTTCACTTAGGTTTGTTTGGGGGGATGTATCGTTGGACACCACGTATCTCTTTTAGAGGATCTTTTGCCTACAACATGATTCGAGGAAATGATGCCGTTTCTACAGATCCAGGAGATGATGTATATAGAAAAGTAAGAAACTTGTCTTTTGTCAACCACATGGTAGAATTAAAAGCCGATGTGATTTACGATTTATTTGCCAATAAAGGTACGTATTTAAAAAGACCTGATTATGTTCCTTATGTTTTCACCGGACTTGCGGTATTCTACCAAACGCCTTTTGCTCAATTGGACAATAGCAATGGTGGTTATCAAAATTTAAGAACTTATAACCATGGTAATAATTCTGAAGGGATTTCTGTTTCTCCTATACAATTGGCTATTCCAATTGGTTTAGGTTTTAGAAAGAAAATGAACAAAGAATGGGATTTTGCCTTTGAAATTGGTTGGAGAGTAACCTTTACTGATTATTTGGATGATGTGAGTGGTAATTATTCTGCATTGTCGAACGAAAAAAGTATTCGTCAATGGCAAACAAAATCTTACGGTGATGCTGTTGTTGCTTATGCCGCTTCACATGGTTTAGGGACTCATTTAGATCCAATTCTTGGTCAACAAGTAGTAAATGGTTTTGGGGATAATTCACAAGGGGCAGACAAAAGAGGTACTGCCAATCAAAATGACTGGTATGTAGTGACGAACTTGTCTCTTACGAAAGTGTTAAAAGGTGGTGTAAGATGCCCTAAATTTAGATAAGACTAAAAAATATCAAATTGAAAAAATATTCTTTTTTAAAAGTAGCTATCATCGTAGCTACTTTTGTTTTATACGGCAATTTCAATTCGATTGCACAAATACATGAGTTTGGAGGAATGATTAACAATGCCTTTTACAAAGGTAGCTTAACCAATACGCCCACCTTTTTAGATGTGAACCCCAGTTTTACCTTGTTTTATAGAAATAACATCAACCCTGCTTGGGTAATCAGGCCTCAATTTACCTATGTGTCACTAAAATATGAGGATGCTAATTGGAAAACACCACTGAGTAATTATCGAAAAACATCGTTCGTGTCCGATATATATGAATTTGGCTTATTGTCAGAATATAATTTCTTTGATTATAGAGGGGAAAATAAACGAGTAACTTGGTCACCATATTTAGTCGGTGGCATTGCTGGTTTTGCGGTTGCTAGCCAAAACAATGCGGAAACTGCTTTTAATTTTGCCATACCCATTGGGGCAGGACTAAAAATTAATCTCGGTAGGCAATGGAATATTGGTGCCGAATTTTTAGCCCGAAAAACATTTGCCGACGATATTGATGGCGTTGTAGGTTTAAATAATGTCAATAGTGTACAAGCAGGAGATTTAAATAAAACCGACTGGTATTATACCTTAGGCATATTCATTAGTTATACGCGGTATACGGTCAATTGCCCTCGTTAATTTTGTAATTTTTATGAATTATTCGATGGTTCCTGTATTTAATTGTTATTTTTGTTTTCTCTAAAGTAAAAAACTCAATCAAGTGTCAGATTTAGTTGATCAACATAATATTCCACAACATATCGCCGTTATTATGGACGGTAATGGGAGATGGGCAAAGCAAAAAGGTGCCGCGAGAATCTTTGGTCATCAACATGCGGTGAAATCTGTTCGTGAAACAGTAGAGGGATGTGCCGAGTTAGGCGTTAAATTCTTGACCTTGTATGCTTTCTCTACTGAAAATTGGACAAGACCTCAAGCGGAAGTCAATGCTTTAATGTCTTTGCTTGTAAGCACCATCAGCGGTGAAGTAAAAACACTCAACAAAAATGGTATTCGATTGCAAGCCATTGGTGATTTAAAAAGTTTGCCATCAAGTTGTCAAAAAGAATTGTCAAAAGCCATTGCTGCGACTGAAAATAATACCCGTATGACGCTTGTGTTAGCCCTAAGCTATAGTGCTCGTTGGGAAATTATCAATGCCATTAAAAATATTACAATTGAAGTAGAAAAAGGAAACATTAAAAGTGAACAGGTCGATGAGGAGCTGTTTGAAAAATACCTTTGTACTGCCAATATGCCTGATCCTGATTTACTTATTAGAACCAGTGGAGAAATGAGAATTAGTAATTTCTTATTATGGCAAATCGCCTATTCCGAAATATACATTACCGATACCTTGTGGCCCGATTTTAGGAAAGAACATTTGCATGCTGCAATTGTAAATTATCAAAAAAGAGAACGTCGTTTTGGGAAAATAAGTGAACAATTAGCCTCTTAGATAATTTCAATGTCAAAAATTAAACTATTACTTTTCATATTTACCTTATTTATTACGACTTGTTTTGCACAATCTCAAGAAGAATTGATAAAGTTAAATTATACAGAACCTGAAAAGTTTGAAATTGCGGAAATTACAGTTTCTGGTGCCCAATTTCTAGATCCTGCGGCACTTATTTCTGTAAGTGGTTTAAAAGTGGGGGATATTATTAAAATTCCTGGAGACGCACTCTCCAACGCTGTCAATAAATTATGGGACCAAGGTATTTTGGGTAATGTTGAGATTGCCATTACTAAAACTGACGGTAAATATATTCATCTCGATTTTCACCTCACCGAACGACCTCGACTTTCAAAATTTAATTTTAATGGCATCAAAAAAGGAGATGCTGATGAATTAAAAGAAAAAATAAGACTTGTCAAAGGCAAAGTGCTTACCGATGCGATGATGAAAGTAATTCAGAATTCGGTTAAAAATTTTTACAGTGAAAAAGGATTTTTAAATACCGAAATCGTAATTCAGCAGGTAAAAGACACTACCTTTTCAAATAGTGTGGTTTTGAATATCAACATTACGAAAAATAAAAGGGTTAAAATTCAGAAAATTCAAATCGTAGGTTGTGCTGTTTTTGAAGAAAAGAAAATTAAAAGAAAATTAAGCGATACCAAAGAAAGAGTTTGGTACAAGTTCTGGGCATCTTCTAAATTTAAAAAAGCGGAATATGAAACAGATAAAAATAATTTAATTACTTTTTATAATACCGAAGGATATAGAGACGCACTTCTTGTAAAAGATTCTATTTATAAAATCAATAACAAAAGAATTGGCATCGTGTTAACGATTCACGAAGGGCGAAAATACTATTTTAGAAACATTGATTGGGTGGGTAATTATATCCATAAAACAAAAACCTTAGATTCAATCCTTGCCATTAAAAAGGGCGATGTTTACAATATGCAAACCTTGCAAAGTAAATTGAATTTTAATCCTAATGGTTTAGATATTAGTTCTTTGTATTTGGATAATGGCTATTTGTTTTTTTCTGTAGAGCCTGTTGAAGTTAAAATAGAAGGTGATTCTATTGATGTTGAAATGCGTATCCATGAAGGAACACAAGCCATAATTGACAAAGTTAGGATCTCTGGCAATACCAAAACCAACGATCATGTGGTGCTGAGGGAAATTCGTACGTTGCCCGGACAAAAATTTAGCCGAGCCGATATCATACGATCTCAAAGAGAGTTATCTCAATTAGGATATTTTGATCCTGAAAAAATTAGCATCGTACCTGTTCCTAATCCTCAAAAAGGAACTGTTGACATCGAATACAATGTCACCGAAAAACCAAGTGACCAAATGCAATTGTCAGGTGGTTGGGGTGGCTATTATGGCTTTGTTGGTACTTTGGGCTTAGCCTTTAATAA
Source organism: Cytophagales bacterium (assembly GCA_044357485.1). Taxonomy (GTDB): domain Bacteria; phylum Bacteroidota; class Bacteroidia; order Cytophagales; family UBA9547; genus CALPQG02. Next base: position 3,024 of record JBIKPL010000044.1, on the reverse strand, counting down.
TTTTTCTTTGAGAAATATTCCACATTTTAAAAAATGGTCACCCTTGCCTTCCGGAGATGGACAACGTTTTTCTGTGAATTTTCAGGCCAATGGCCCATCATATCAAAACTATTCTACTTCATTTACGGAACCTTGGTTAGGGGGTAAAAAACCACACTCATTTACGGTTAGCTTTAATCATTCTATTTCGAGAACAGGACTTGGTTCTTCAGCAGGTTTAGGGTCAAATTCTTACTTATTAAATGGAGGGATGAGTTCTCCTACAATGTATAATTCGGGTGCGTATTCAATTCAAGGGGCCGACCCTAATTTGCCTGGTTCTTTAAGATTGACAAGTGTCTCTGTTGGCTTAGGTAAAAGATTAAGATGGCCTGATGATTATTTTACCTTGAGTCATTCGCTTGCGTATAATTTTTATCAGTTGGATAATTATGGCGGATTAGGCTTCTTTACCACTGGTAATGCCAATAACTTTTCATTTACCAACACCTTGTCACGAAACAGTATTGATAACCCAACTTTTCCAAGAAGAGGGGCAAATATGACCTTAAGTTTGGCGATGACTCCACCTTATTCGTTGTTTAAATCAAGTAATTCATATCTAACAGAAACTATTGCCGACAAATTTAAATATGTGGAGTATTATAAAATGATGTTCGATTGCAATTGGTTTACCAAAATTGTTGGTAATTTAGTGTTGAGTACAAGAGCACACATGGGCTTTTTGAACGCTTACAATACGAAATTGGGCATTGGTCCTTTTGAAAGATTTGTGGTTGGTGGAGATGGTTTATCCGGCTTTAATTTTTTGTTAGGCTCTGATGTAATCGGTTTGAGAGGATACCAAAGTAGGTCTATCATTACCCAACAAGATGCGAATTCTAATGGAGGGGTAGCGTATAATAAATATGTGTTTGAATTAAGGTATCCTATTACCCTTAATCCTGCAGCAACGGTTTTTGTATTGGCTTTTGCAGAAGGCGGCAATAACTGGGGCAATTATAAAGAAGTTAATCCGTTTAACTTATACAAATCAACAGGTGTAGGGGCACGAATATTTATGCCTGCATTTGGGATGATAGGGATTGATTATGGTATAGGACTTGATGCCGTTCCGGGTAATCCCGCAGCGAACTCGCAAAGGTTTACCTTCACCATTGGTCAACAAATTAGATAGTTCAACAAATAGTCAAAGGAAACCAAAATATATTGTTGTGAAAAAACTACTTATTTTTATTGTTTCGACACTGTTTAGCTTACAGGTGGTGCATGCTCAAAAGTTTGGGTATGTAGATACCGAGTATATTTTAGGCAAAATGCCTGAATATAAAAAGGCCCAAGATGAACTTGATCAAATTTCTGAAAAATACCAAAAGGAAGTACATGATATGCTCGATGTCGTGGAGAAAGACCGTAAAGCTTATCAAGCAGAAGAAGTATTGCTCACCGATGAATTGAAAAAGGAAAAACAAGATACCATTACGGCACGTGAAAAAAGAGCTAGAACGTATCAAAAAAAAATATTTGGCTTTGAAGGTTTGATTTTCCTAAAAAAACAAGAACTTGTGAAGCCTGTACAAGATAAAGTTTTTGAAGCCATTGAAAAAGTAGCCAAGGCAAAACAATTACAAATTGTATTTGATAAATCAGGTGATTTAGTAGTGCTTTATTCAGATTTAAAACACGATTATTCTGATTACGTGTTAGAAGAATTAGGTCTTGGAGATCCCAAAGACACCGTAGATAATAAAAAGTAAACATCATAATTAATTTAAAAAATGAACATTCCATTTAAAACCATCTTTGCTGCCGTATTATTTGCTATCGGTGTAACTGTAGTTTCTCATGCTCAAACTACCAAAGCATTAAAATTAGGATATACTAGTGTTGATTATATTTTAGTTCAATTGCCTCAAAGCAAGCAAATTGAATCAGAATTAAAAGCGTATGAAGCGCAATTGACCAAGCAATTACAAGACAAAAATAAAGAACTTCAAGATAAGTATGCGGCTTATCAAAAAGGTGAAGCTTTAATGGCTGAACCCGTTAAAGCCGATAAACAAAAAGAGTTACAAGATTTACAAGCTAGAATTCAAGAATTTCAACAAAATGCAGAATCTTCTATGCAGAAAAAACAACAACAGTTGTTACAGCCTGTGTATGAATTAATTCAAAAAAACATAAAGTTGGTTGCCGATGAAAATGGCTATACCTATGTGTTTAATTCTGATGTTTTATTACATGGCCCAGAAAGCGATAATCTTTCAGACTTGGTATTGAAAAAATTAGGGGTTACACCAGCGCCAAAAACTGCGCCTGCTTCTACAGCGCCTATGGCTCCAAAACCAACGGCACCAGCTGCAAAATAATACCCTTTGGTTATTTTAGTAAAGACCCTGCTATAAGTAGGGTCTTTTTTTTGATTTTTTTATAGCACATAAGTCAGGCTGAATGCTTATATTTAAGCCTTATCTTTAGACTGAATTTCATGATGATTGCTCCTTCCTATCTTCAAAAAGGCGATACGATTGCTATCGTGGCTACTGCTCGTTTTATTGCCGCAGAAACACTTTTGCCTGTTTTAGCCTTGCTTGAAAGGTGGGGACTTCAAGTGTATATTCATCCATTCTTATATTTGCAAGACCATCAGTTTGCGGGTAATGATGCGCAACGTGCTGAAATGCTACAAGATTTACTCGATAATACGGCCATTAAGGCCATTATTTGTGCAAGAGGTGGTTATGGTACGACTAGAATAATTGACCAAATTGATTTTTCGACTTTTAAAACCCATCCCAAATGGATTGCAGGGTTTAGTGATGTTACGGCTTTGCATGCTCGCGTACACCAACTTCATATACAGTCTTTGCATAGCATCATGCCAGTGTTATTTGAAAATGATAAGGATGCGGTACAATCTTTAAAAGACACCTTATTTGGTAAACCCAATACCTTTAACTTGGCTGCTCACGCATATAATCAAATGGGGCAAGCGACAGCGCCATTAATTGGTGGAAATTTGTC
>JBIKPL010000245.1:0-4716 GCA_044357485.1 Cytophagales bacterium | reverse complement strand
CTACATAAAAAATAATTCATTGAATTGTGTTACTTTTTAAATACAAGTTTGTCTTACTAGTATATTCCTGATTAAAATTACATAAACAGGCTTTTAAAAGCGATTACAACTATAATAAGGCAATATACCTCTACGATTGAACCATGAAATACAGGTCTATATTTTAAGAGGCAATGAAAAAGATTTTTTGTATGGATTATTTTTAGCTATTAGGAGTGGGGATTCCTACTAGTAAGTTTAAGGCATAAGTATTTTATAATACTTATGCCTTTTCTATTTGTAGCAAGCCTACTTTGTGTATTAAGTGCTATGTTTTATTAAATTATTACCATTCATTAAACCTTTATTGTTTTTTGAGGGTAGTATACTTTTAAGCGCTAAATTTTATAAATATGAAAAGAAATATTCTAACTATTCTCCTGTTTTTTGTTATTGTTTCAATCTCAAATGCTCAAATTCACCAACATGGCTATGCCTCCGATCCCAATATTCCTGCTTGGGCGGTGAGCATGTATGTGCCTAATCCTGATTGGGATAAAATTACCTTAGCAAAAGAAACGTATTACCAAACTCATCCTTTTGTTAAAAATGCACATACCCAATATTATAAACATGCTATGCATAGTATTGGCATCGGCCAAGGACCCAAAACTGCCGAAAATATAGCCAATGACAAAGCCTACGAAGCACGTTTGGCCAAGGCTAAAAATAACAGAATGGCTGCTGCCGCCAATTGGACTTGTATTGGGCCATTTGATTACGATGAAGATTGTGGTAGCATGAGCTATGCCGCAGGGGCATCTCATGTATATACCACCGAACAATCGATTTCTAACCCAAACATATTGTATGCTGGTACCGCCAATGCCGGTCTGTGGAAATCGATTGACAAAGGCTTAAACTGGACACTTGTCACCAAAGATTTATTGCTCACGCAAGTGTATGCCATTGAAATTGACTTTACCAATGCCAATATTGTGTATGTTGGTGCTGCAGATGGCCGATTGTTTAAAACGACCGATGGAGGGGCCAATTGGTCAACCGTGGGAGGAGCAAATTTTGGAACCAATAACAACCGCATCAATGATATTGTGCTAGATCCCAAAGATGCCACCAAAGTATTTATTGCTTCTGAATCAGGGTTTTATCGATCAACCAATAGCGGTGTTGGTTTTACCCAAATTATGGCTGGAGAATTTCAAGAAATAGAATGCCATCCTACCAATAACAATATGATTTATACGGTTAAATACAATACAACCAGTAAAATCACTGAGTTTTATAAATCAACCGATAATGGACTTACTTTCACAATAAAATCAAATGGATGGCCTGCTTCGGCTACCCAAAGCCGAACAGAAATTGCGGTAACACCTGCTAGTGCAGGTAATGTGTATGCCAATTGTACCGGCTCAATCAATGGTGGAAGTGGTACGTATGGTACCTATATCAGTACCGATATGGGAGAGTCCTGGACTTTTCAATGCTGTGGTGCAGGTCCAGGCGGTGCACCCAATGCGGCAACCAATATCAATATGATGGGTTGGCAACCTGATGGCTCGGATGATGGTGGACAGTATAATTACGATGTAGCTTATGCCGTGTCTCCAACCGATGCTAAAAAAGTATATTTAGGTGGGGTGAATTTGTGGAACTCCACCAATTCGGGACTCACCTTTGTTTGTCCATCGAAATGGAGTCAGTCTAAAGATGTCAATTATGTACATGCCGATATCCATGACATTAAAATTTATGGGAGCGATATTTGGATTTCTTGTGATGGAGGCATTTATTATTCAAATGATGCAGGCGCCACTTACAACAAAAGATTTAAAGGAATTGCAGGAACTGATTTTTGGGGATTCGGGATTGGTTATGGTGCTGTTGGACATCGTGTTATGACTGGTGGTGCTTACCACAATGGTACACAAGTGATGGATAATAAAGTGTACAATGGTGATTGGGCTGTAATCAATGGGGGAGATGGTGCAGGAGGTGAAGTAAACCCAAGCAATGATAGAATGATTTTTAGTGATAATTATGGTGCACAAAAATTGCCTGGCGATAGAACCAAAGCTGTCAGTAGCATCACTTTTGTAAAAGAGGCTAACAATGATTATACGACCGGTAAAGCCTCTAATATTCGTTATAGCCCCACCAATTACAATACGGTGTATCTTGGTGAAACCAATGATTTATGGAAATCAACCAATGCAGGGGCAACGTTTACTTCGGTGAAAAGCTTTGGCGAATATGTGTCTGATTTTGAAATTTCTCCTTTAGATGAAAATATTATTTATGTAGCCACCACTGGTGCCTCAAGAAAAATTTGGAGAACAATAGATGGCGGAACCAATTGGACTAATATTACGGTACCTACCAATTTAGAAGCAAGTACCACCGCGAATTATGATTTAATTCCTTCTGCCACCAATGTGTCAGAATTATGGGCCATCAAAGTGGGGAAAAGTAGGGTGTTTTATTCGGTAGATAAAGGAACTACTTGGACAGATAAGTATACCGCCACACTGAGTGGTGAAAGCATACAGGCGATAAACCATCATGCCGGAACAAATGGAGGGGTGTATGTCTCAACCAATAAAACAGTATATTACAGAAACAATACCTTGGCAGGTTGGGTTTTGTTCAATACCGGACTTCCAGCAGAAACTCCTTCGATGAAAATTGTGCCCGATTATTGGGCAAGTAAAATAGTATTGGCAACCAGTAGAAGTATTTATGAATCGTCATTTTATGAAAAGGCAGCACCAGTCGCTTTTTTTAAGGCAGATAAAAGAACAACGACTTGCGGAGGTGCAGCCATTATTTTTATGGACCAATCCGCCGTTGAAGGTGGAACTGGCATTACAAGGTCTTGGGTGTTTTCCGGAGGAATTCCTAGTTCAACCACTGCCGGTACGGTAACCGTAACTTATCCTATGGCCGGTAATTATGATGTGGCATTAACGGTGACCGATGCTAATGGAACACATACCCGAACGTATACAAATTTTATTACCGTTACTGGTTCTTGTGTTTCATCAACGGATATCGCCGTGAATGCACTTACCGGAATTACTCCTGCCAATAAATGTGCACAATCGTTTACCCCGATAGTAGAATTAATAAATGCCGCCACAGCCACTATCAATTCCTATACCGTGAAAGTGTATTTAGATGGGATATTAAATAAAACATTGCCTCAAACGGTTACCCTTACCACAGGTCAAAAAGCGAATCTTAATTTAGGGAGCTTTAATTTGGCCACTGTTTCTGAATTTAAAGTGGTCGTAGAAAACCCAAATGGTGTTCCTGATAATTTAACAAATAATACCAATGTAGTCAATTTGCCTGGCGACTTGTTAACGGTTCCTTCGGTTACAGTAGTCAGTCAAAGCTCTTTCGCCACAGGAAGTGGTGCAGATCAAATGTTTGATGGCAATACGGCTACAATATGGCATAACAATTGGCAAGCATCTGCGCCATTGCCACATACTTTGGTGTTTAACTTAAACGGAACCTATAACCTTGGTGGATTAGACATGTTAAATCGTCAAGACAATTCAAATGGTTATCCTAAAGAGGTAGAAATCTCCACCAGTACAGATAATGTAAATTGGACAACCCCTGTTACCACAACTTTTACCAGTACTAAAGTTTATCAAACGGCTAATTTTACGGGAGCCAATGCGAAGTATTTAAAAATGAAAGTCATTTCCACCCTCTCAGGTTCAAGCGTTTGTTCTATGGCAGAAGTAAAATTGCGTGGTTGTGCCTCGAATGTATTCCCAACAGTAAACATTACTGCTCCAATAAACAATGCGAACTTTACTGCGCCTGCCACCGTGACTATCGCAGCTACCGCTGCGGATGCCGATGGTACCGTTGCCAATGTTGCTTTTTATAATGGTGCTGTGTTGTTGGGCACAGCTGTGTCAAGTCCTTTTACTTATTCTTGGGCAGGTGTAGCAGCAGGAGATTATGTTTTAACGGCCATTGCAACGGATAATAAAAACGCAAGTACGACCTCTGCCTCTGTAAATGTGAAGGTAACCGTACCTGCCAATGTGTTGCCCCTTACAAATATCACGTTGCCGCTTAAGAATGCGAGTTTTACGGCTCCAGCAACAGTGGTTATAAATGCTACGGCGAGCGATGCAGATGGCACCATTTCAAAAGTTGACTTTTACAATGGTGCTACTTTATTGGGCTCCGATGCCAGTTTTCCTTATGCCTATACTTGGTCTAATGTAAGTGCTGGTACATATTTACTTACGGTAAAAGCCACAGACAATAGCAATGGTGTTACTACTTCTTTAGTCGATACAATGGTTGTAAATCCTGCGGCTAATGTAGCCCCAATTGCTACGGTTACTTCGCCCGTAAACAATACCAGTTATACTGCCTTAGCCTCTGTTTTAATTACGGCAGATGCTTCTGATGCAGATGGTACTATTTCAAAAGTTGACTTTTACAATGGCACCACTTTAATTGGTTCTGATGTCAGTATTCCTTATACTTTGAACTGGAAAAATGTAGCTGTTGGCAACTATAACATCACCGTAAAAGCGACAGATAATAGCAATGCAATAACTACTTCTGCTCCAATAACTGTAGTGGTAAATGCTGCCGCGAATGTACTTCCCTTGGTGGCCATCACCTCACCCACAACCAATTCCACTTATAATGCCATTGCAACCATCACCATAGAGGTAA
>JBIKPL010000246.1:0-4716 GCA_044357485.1 Cytophagales bacterium | reverse complement strand
CGGCAGGTTTCTTCTTCGATGAATACAATGCAACGGCGCAAATTCCTGTTTTATTCAACAACTCGGCTTCCGCAGATGTTACCAAATGGTTGTATAATTTTGGAGATGGTTCAATGTCAAGCAAAGAAAGCCCCGACCATAGGTTTGAAACGCCAAGTATATATTTGGTAAAACAAGAAGTAACCAATCAGTTTGGCTGTAAAGACGAGCTAATAAAACCTATTGACTTAAATATTTACATGATATTCCCTACGGGATTTTCACCTAATGGTGACGACAAAAACAACACCTTTCACCCAATTCTTAGGGGCGTTCAAAAAATTGACGAAATAAAATTATACAATCGTTGGGGAGAGTTGATCTGGGAAACCTCTGGTGAAATCAATGACCAATGGAATTGGAAAGACCATAGCTGGGATGGCAAATACCACGGCGTAGACCAGCCCATGGGCGTTTATGTATATTATGCCCGAGCAAAATCATTCCTAGGTGACGACATCAAAGTTGAAGGCAAAGTAACCATCATCAGGTAAAAAAAATATTTATCCATAAAATTACAATATGACCTATTTAATACATAAGCTTTCTTTAACCAAGGGCTTATTATTGACCACTTTATTATTCTTTTCGTTTGGTGTACAAGCACAAGATTACCATTTCTCGCAGTTTTTCAATACGCCTTTATCTCAAAATCCTGCATTAACAGGAAAATTTAATGAAGACTACAGACTTGGAGGCGTGTACAGAAGTCAGTGGAAACAAATCAATGCAACCTTTGCCTCTACTGGTTTATTTGCGGATGTCAACATCAGGCCAGGGATTGAAAGCCCTCATAAAATTGGGCTAGGCTTTTTAATGGTCAATGATGAATTAGGAAATGATATTTACAGAAACCAATATTACCAATTCTCCACGGCTTACCATCGCACCTTAGATCGTTTACGAAGACACAAAGTATCTGGCGGTTTGCAGATTGGCTATGTTCGCAAAAATTTGAATACCGACAATTTAGTTTTTGCTAGCCAGTACGACAATTGGCAGTTGACCAATAACGCCTCCGGTGAAAATTTAAGTACCACTGCTTTTGGGTACCTAGATATCAATGCGGGGCTAATGTGGAACTTTGTAGTGAACGAACGATTTGATTGTTATGTGGGAGGGTCTTTATTTAACATCACCCGCCCTAAAGAGTCGATCATGACCGACAACACCAACAGGTTAGGAATCAGGTCTAACTACACCATTGGAGCGAATTATATCCTCACCAAAAACATCAGTTTACTGCCCGCCATACAAATTACCAGAGAACTCAAAGCCATGGACCTTAACATTGGTGCCGCAATAGGTTATAGTATTGTTTCTGGCAAACTCGACAAATCGACCCTGATGTTGGGTTTTTGGGGTAGAACCAAAGATGCAGGCATTGTGTATGGAGGCATTAAGTTTAAAAATTATCAGTTAGGCTTGAGTTACGACATCACTGTTTCTAGCCTCAACAACATCAAAAATGCACAAACGATTGGAAGAGCTAAAAATATAGGGGCTTTTGAAATCACCTTTATCCATGTGGGCTTTCTGAAAAGAGCCATTCCTAATGACCTTACCGTGCCATGTCGCTTCTTTTAATACTCTCTATTTCCAAAAAAATGAAACCTAGCCTATTACTTTCTGCGATATTATTACTCAGTATTTTTAGTCTCCCTGCATTCTCCCAAGACAGAGAAGTTGAAAAACTACAGCATAAAAAAAAACACCAAGTAGCCCATCATTTGGTTGATAAAGGCAGTTATTACAATGCCATTGACCACCTTGTAGTACTTGCCAAAGAACATCCTAAAAACAAAAAATACATTTCTAAACTTGCTGACGCCTATTTTTTATCAAGAGACTATACCAATGCGGCACTTTGGTACGGCAAAGCAGTGGAGATAGACAATAAACTCATTTCTTCTTCTCTTTTTAAATTGGCAGAAAGTCAAAAATACAACGGCAATTATGCCGAAGCCAAGGCCAATTTTAAAACTTTTTTTGACAGTAAATACAGAGACAGTAGAGGTGAAAAGTATAAAATCTATGCTGAAAATGAAATCGAGTCTTGCGAATATGCCTTACAACACCAATCTGATACCCTCCGCACGAGCATCAAACATTTAGGGGATACCATAAACTCGGCTTATACCGATTTTTCACCAAGCATGCTCGACGATTCGACCTTGGTATTCGCCTCATTACAAGCAGATACGGTACTCACCTATAGACATGATGAGGTGCATTTTAACCATACTAAACTCTATAAATCACAACTCCAAAAAGAAGAATGGACGCATCCGGTTCAAATAGAAAAGGTAAATACCATGTTTGAAAACAATGCCAATGGCAGTTTATCGGCCGATGGCAAACGATTTTATTTCAGTCGGTGCTTTGAAAACTTAAAACATGAAATGATTTGCCATCTATATATGAGCAAAATTGATGAGAAAGGAAACTTTAGCAAACCTAAAAAATTACCTTCGAATATTAACAAAGGCAAATTTTCGTATACTCAACCGGTAGTGGCAAACCATAAATTAGACAAAGGCGACCAGCAAGAGGTATTGTATTTCGTTTCTAACAAAACGGGAGGAAAAGGTGGTTTTGACATTTGGTATACGGTAATGTTGCCTGACAATGAATATAAAAACCCAATTAACCTTGGCAAAGAAATCAATACTGTCAGAGATGAAATTACCCCTTATTACGACTCTTTGAGTGGCAATCTTTATTTCAGTTCCAATTACCATTATGGTTTTGGGGGATACGACATTTTTAGAGCCAAAGGTCAAATGATTACGTGGACTAAACCTGTGAATATAGGCATCCCATACAATTCTAATGTAGATGACACCTATTACATTTTTAACAAAAAGCAAAACAAGGGTTTCTTTGTTTCTAACCGTGTAGGAGGCATTAACCTTAAGAGTGCCACCTGTTGCGACGATATTTATGGATACACCCAACCAAAACCATTGTTGATGATTACCCATACCTACGACAAGGCATCCAAAGCTTTGTATAAAAATGCCACAGAAATCGTTTTCAACAAATCTTCTTCCCAACAAAACGACACCCTCAAAATCTACAATGCCCTTGAAGGCCAATACCTTTACAATAAAGTTATTGCGAAAGCAATTTATAAAGGCAATAAAGGCAATGGCTATGCGGTAACCTGTATTGACAGTGGCCTTGTGATAGAACAAGCTTTCTTCAATATCGATCAAGAGGGCAATATTGTTAATACCCAGGTACAATTTGAAAAAGATTCCATTTCGGCTACCCGTATCGAAGACACTCGATTTGACATCGTATCAATCAATATATTCATTCATAAAGACAGCCCTAAAATTCCGATAGTAGTAACCCAAAAGGCTTTTGATGAGAAAGAAAAATACTTTCAAGACAATCGTAACGAAGGGGTAAATATCCTTCAAAACCAACAAAAAGATTCTGTCGATAATCAAAAAGTAGCCCAAACATTGGCCCAAGAAAAGGTAATCGAAAACAACAAATTAAGCCAATCGAAACCTGTACCAGCAAAAATCAATACATTAAACAATACTTTACAAGTGGTCGCGAACCACATCAATGATAGCATCAAAACAATGCCCGAGCAAGTATCCGTAATCGATACGATTAAACCCAAAAACAAAGCGGCTGAAAAATTAGCGGTACAAATAACCGATACGCTAAAAATAGATACCCTTAAGGTGACTGATAAAAAAATCAATAAACACCAAGACAAAAAAGCATTGACGCAAAAAACAACCATTCATAAATTGATGAATGTGAAACAATCGATGTTAGAAGTTGAACATAGCTTTTCGAATAAAACAGTGGATTCATTAGCGTTAATCAAAGACAATAGCCCTGAAAAACAATTAACGCCAGTGCCTGACATAGAAATGATTGTGCATTTTGAATACAACGACCCTGAATTTATTGCCCATCACAAAAAAATGTTGGATAGTATTGCAGACTTTTTAAAAGCAAATGACCACATCAACCTATCGGTTGAAGCCCATACCGACAATGTCGGAAATAAAGAATACAACCTTAAACTTTCTGCACAAAGGGCTAAATCGATTGTAGCGCACATTGATTTACAAGGCATTTCAAAGAAAAGAGTATTGGCTAAATGGTTTGGAGAAAATGACCCGCTGGTTCCGAATCAAAATCCTGACGGCTCAGACAATGAGCAAAACCGACTTGAAAATAGACGAGCTGAATTAAGGTTTTTTTACAACAAAAAGATTAACAAGTAATGACCAATTAGCGCTATTGTCGGTATCATCATTTAGTAGGGTACAGATAATTTACTAGCACCAATCTCTACACAAATGGGAATCTTTTTGAGCGATTAAGCATTAATATAGACAATCAATAATGCTTTGGTGAAGCTAAAAACCATTTGCATGTAAGCTCCTTAACATAGGCGTTTACCATGAAACACCATCGCATTTGACAACAAAATAACAACAAGCAACCATGGAAATTGTCAACAGAGTAAGTAACAGCGCCCTGATTACGCTTAATTTAGAAGATTACTATCACCATGGGGAACGTGTCGTGTACGACATGAAAGACAATTTGTACATGGAAATGATTTTGAAGGAAAAAGATTTCAGGGCTTTTGTTAAAGAACACGATTGGTCAATTTACCAAGCTAAAAATGTAGCCTTG
>JBIKPL010000244.1:0-4724 GCA_044357485.1 Cytophagales bacterium | reverse complement strand
AAAGTAAAAGATAATCTATACAAGTTTAATGTTTCAAAAAACGAAAAGAACAGAAATGTTTTTCGTGAATAAATAGTTTTTTCATAATTTTTTTAGCCCCTTGTATATTTTTATGCAGGGGTTTTTTTCTAAAATAAAAATAACTACATTTGTAATGCGACCAAGCACAAAATAATTAACTTAATGTAAAATAAAAATGACTAAATTCTATGAAAGTATGGAACAACAAGAAAATGAAATATATTTTTTTACTTCCATAAACGAGAAAAGGTTTACTTCCAAACCTGAAAAAAAAGACATTGGATCCATAAGTAACAATTTAATTGCTACACAAACCAATATAACAGAACTAGCCCAGTATTTAAGTAAAGGCCACACATTCGCCCCGGCAATATTTAAAGATAAAAAAAGGACAAATGATGCTTTTATCAGTACACAAGTTTTCGCGCTTGACTTTGATGACAACCAGGAACCAGATGACAAAATAAAAATATTTGCAGAGTATGGAATAAAAACAAATATTCTATACTATTCCTTTTCACACACAGAGGCATATAAAAAATTCAGACTTGTCTTTGTTATTGATGCAATAATAACAGATAGAAAAATGCGGGATAAGATCCAGCTCGCACTTATGGACATCGCAGTTGATGCTGACAAAGCGTGTAAGGATGTTGCTCGGATGTTTTACGGCACCAATAGAGAGGCGACAGTCTTAAGCGTTTCAGGCAATAAATTAACAGATATTTTGCCCGCTATTGACATATTCATAAATTCAAAAGTTAGCGAACCAACAAAACGCGCAAACACAGAAACACTAAAAAACTTTCAAAATACGTGTACTCTTATTAATTATAATAAGGATGCACCAAATTTGAAAGAAAACAACACAATAGAGAATTATAACTTTATAGAGGCGCAAAAAACTTCACCTGTTTTACATTCATTCGCGACAGGAACACACCTAAAATATAGGCAGTTGTTTGTCTTAGCCACAAATATGTATTACATCAAAGGCGGAATGAAATGGATGCGGGAGCGTATGGATGCATCCGGAACATATACAGAGAATGACTATGCTTTGTTATCAGTTCCTAGCCGTTATAATTATTTGCCAATGGACATAAATGATTTTGATAGTTCATTGATCGGCGAATATAAAAATTTACATTACATAGATAAAAATAGACAAGGCGTGCAAGTTTTGCAACCTATAACAAAAATAGACGTTGACCAAGTGAGCAATAATTTTTCTATGTCAATAGAGAGGATCGCAAACAGAGAAGTTCTAAATACATTAGGCATAAAAATAAAGCAAATAAACATCCTTAAGGCATCCGTCGGAATTGGTAAAACACAAAAAATAATAAGGCAAAGGAATATACTTATAGCAGTTCCAAACCACAAGTTAAAGGACGAACTAGCCGAGAGAATGAGAGAAGTGGGAATTAATTTTTTAACCACACCTGAAAGCCCTTTTTTTAATGATGTTAAATTAAACGAAAAGTATAAATTTTATCAGGACATAGGCGACACACAAAAAGCAAATAAATTAATAAAAGATAAGGCCACAGAAATAAGTCATAAGACACCAGGATATGTTGATGATCCAAAACTATTGGAGGACAGATTTACTGCACAGGAATACTTAAGAAAATTAAACGAGGCATATAATGCAGATGTTACAGTATTGACCACACATAGGCGCGCTATTTTATCACACAAGTCATTCAACAAAAAACACATAATTTTTGATGAGGATATATTCAAAGAGTTACTTCCAATAGTAACATTTAAAAGGAGCGATTTATCGGATCTAATTGGACAAATACAACTAAATGAGAAAAACAAAAAGCTAGCTAGTGAGTTTGAAAAGGACATTCGAGCGGTTTATAGTTATCTAGACACGTTGCCAACGGCAATAATAAGAGCAACAGAGAACATAGTATTCAATAATGAAAGCAATTTCAGGGATAAAATTTCACAGTTAAAAGGAGGTGAAAAGATAATAAAATTTTTAAATTCAGACTATGTTATGCGCCACATTGGAACCGATGACATAGAGCGTTTTTATAGTATTAAGAAAATTGAAATGTTAAAGGATAGCCAGGTAACCATAGTGTCAGGAACGGCAGACGATTGGATCTATGAGAAATTACTAGGGGAGCGGGAGTTTGACTTTCACAATTTAGGCATAGCAAAGAACATCACACCTGTCATCCAATACACAGGAAAAACCTATTCTAAAAAACAAATGAGTAAAGGGGATGCGCCCAAGTTACAAGCAGACACGACTGTCATCACACATTTAAACCATAAAGGTAATTTTGATAACGCGGATGACTTAATACATTTTTATAATACATCAGGTTTTGACCATTTAAAAGGGAAAAATATATCAGTAGTAGGAACACCTACAACAGCCCCGACAGTTGTTTTGTTATATGCAAAAGCGCTTGGACTTGACTATGTAAACCAAGAAAAGGAATACAGATCTTTTCAATTAGATAATTACAGATTTGATATGTACACGTACAAGGATGAGAACTTGGCGAAAATTGATGTAAAACTTATCCAAATGGAATTGGAACAAGCAGTAGGCAGAGGCAGAACAAGCAGAACCGATGCGCAACTAGAACTATTCTCAAAAGTGCCGATTGATAGTGCAGACGAATATAAGGTAAATAAATAAATACGTTTTTAAGTTAATTGCTTGGTCGCTATTTTCTTTTTTACATTCGTATTTTTACAGTTCCATTCGTGGGACTGTTTTTTTTTATATGGGGACATTTTGTCCTCTTTATTTTTTTGATAGTCGGATAACAAATTCGTTTCGTTTCGTTGGTTCGTTGTTTCGTTTTTATTTCGTTTATTTGAACAAATAATTTAAAAATATAGTTTTATGTTAGTATCAGTTAATGACGTCGCAAAACAGTTAAAAATTAGTAACAGAGCGGTTCAGATTAAGTGCAAGCGCCAGGGGTTAGTAAAGATCGGTAACCAATATCAGATAAGTCAGGAAATAGCCGACAGATGGGCAAGTGCCACAGAAACGAACCAACGAAACGAACACGAACATAAGGGAGTTATTTCGTACGCGAAACGAAAAAGGGGGAGTTCGTTTACTTCGCTTATAGTGCTGATCGTTTTATTATTCTTTATTGCCGTACTAGTCGCGTTTTACTTCCAAATGAATGGCCAAATAATAGCCCAGGGGGAAACAATAATTAAACAGGACACAGAGAACAAAGTTTATAATAAGCGTTTGAATGATGCCTTTGATGTTATCAGGAACCAGGAGCAAGAAATAAGCATCAAGGATCAGGAACTAAAAAGACTAAAATACAAAGACAGTATTAGATATTTAAAAAGATGGTAGTTTGTCAATTAGCCTCTTTACTTGCATTGGTGAAAATTGCTTCCCCTTTGATGTAAAAAACATCCCTTTGTTTAATTCATCCGCAATGCCTTGAAGTGTATATTTGCCCAGTGTACATTTACCAATAAAAGCAACGGCCTTTCTATTGTTTTCGTTGTTATAAGCGTTTGTTTTGATGACAGACACACCTTTCATCCGATGGGCACTAGTTAAGTTCTCAGGCGTACCCATTCGCTCCCCTTTTCGTTTCTTTTCGGCCAAAGCATCAACTATTCTAGAACTAATTATTTTAGCTTCGTGCTGAGCAATAGCTGATAAAATGTGAATGGTCAGTTCGTTTGCCTCGGGGAAGTCAACGGCCTTAAATTTTACCTTACTATCCATAAGCGAACTAACGAACGAAACGTTTCGCGCTAGTCTGTCAAGTTTCGCAATTAACAAAGTAGCATCATTTTTTTTACACAATGCTAGCGCTTCCATAAGCACAGGCCTTTTCTTTTTGTTTGTTCCTGTTTCAACTTCGATAAATTCATCCCCGATCAGTTCAGGTGCTATGTATCTATGAACGGCCGTTTTTTGAGCATCCAAGCCCAAACCTGACACACCTTGTTTTTTAGTCGATACTCTGTAATATGCAACGTATTTCATAATATTGGTTTTTAGTGAGTACAAATATATAAATTAAATTTAACGAATTACAAAGTAATGTTTATGATTTGTTAAATGATGTTTTTAGCGTTGGAATTAGAAAGTGTATTTAAAGAAAAAGCAAAAGAACAACAAATTAGAAAACCTGAATCTGTTATTCAGATATCTGAAGAACAAAAACCAATAGTTGTTATAAAAGAAGTTGCTAAAATAGCAAACGTTTCACACGATACAATAGCAAAGGTAAAAGTAATACAAGCTACTGCAACACAAGGAACAAGGACGGACATTTTATCAACTATTGATAAAAAGTTAGAAAAAATAACCTTGAAAATGCAAAATATTTAGTGTGTACGTTATATAAGTATAACTTAAAAATTAAACTATGCAACATCAACTAACAAAAGAAAAAAAGTTACAAGTAGCCAAAGAAATCCAAAAGGTAATGGAAGCCCCAATTTTTAAAAACACCGAAAAGTTAATAATGATTGAACGGATTGTTTTAAGAGTAACTAAAGAGCAAAAAGCAGCTTATAAAAATTTAGTAAAAGAAACAAAAATCCCTTTATCTAAAATAGTTAGAAATTCATTGAATACAATAATTAGAAGTAGACCAAAGAAACCGGTTACACCACAAGAGCAAAAAGATAATTTTACAAGTTTTCAAAATAAATTAGGTTTAATCTAAAAATAGAAA
>JBIKPL010000043.1:0-12463 GCA_044357485.1 Cytophagales bacterium | reverse complement strand
TCTGCTCACATACTCTCATATGCATTTGATGTGTTTTATTTGATGTATGAAGAACAAGCATATGATGCAACAGACATTGCCGAATTAATTATTAAAAATAATTTATTTGGCGTTGATATTGATGAACGAGCTGCACAGATTGCCTCCTTTGTTTTGATGATGAAGGGTCGAAGAAAAAGTAGGAGTTTTCTTCGCAAGAATATTACTCCTAATATTACTTTTTACGAAGACTTTGAAGGAGACGCAAAATTCAATAATTGCAAAGCCTTAGGTTCATTGGTAAATATTGATCCAAATGAAATAGACAAAATAAAAGTAGATGAAGGCTCTGTCTTTGCAGATAGGCAAATAAAACTAAAAAAACTATACACCTTACTTGGTCAACGATATGATTGTGTAGTTACTAATCCGCCTTACATTTCATCTTCAAGGATGGAGGGTACTTTAAAGCAATTTGTAGAGGCAAACTATCCAGATACAAAATCTGATTTGTTTGCCACTTTTATCATTCGATGTTTGGAGTTGTGCAATGAAGATGGGCTTACAGGATATATGACACCTTTTGTTTGGATGTTCATTTCAAGTTATGAGAAATTGCGTATAAACATTATTGACAACCATTTTATTAATAATTTAATTCAGTTAGAATATTCAGGCTTCGATGGTGCAACTGTGCCTGTTTGCACATTTACTCTGCGCAATACTTCAATTGAAAATGGATATGGAAGTTATGTTAGATTAAGTGATTTTAAAGGATCAGAAAATCAAGCACCAAAAACATTAGAAGCAATTTCTAATAATAATTGCGGATGGTTCTTTAATGCAAATCAAAGTGAATTCCAAAAAGTGCCGGGTAGCCCTATTGGGTATTGGGTAGGGGAAAAATTTCTGAAAATATATTCTGAAAGCAAGAGATCTATTGGAGATGTTGCAAACCCGAACCAAGCTTTAGTCACAGGTAATACTGAGCAATATATTAGGAGATGGTATGAAACTTCATTTAACAAAATTGGTTTTAATTTCTTTTCCCGAGAGTCCGCATTATCATCAGGATTAAAATGGTTTCCATATAATAAGGGTGGTGATTATAGAAATTGGTTTGGCAATTTTGATCATGTAATTAATTGGGAAAATGATGGGATGAAACTGCAAACAACACTACACCCTAATGGCAAAAGGATATGGGCGCATAATTTTGTACTTGACAGTATTTTCAAAGAAGGACTCGTATGGAGCAAAATCACATCAGGAAAACCATGTTTTAGATATTCTCCTCCTGGTTTTCTTTACGATGATGCATCAGGCGTTTGTTCATTTGAAAAAGGTTATAAAGAGTTACTATTAGGTTTACTCTGTAGTAAAGTTAATTTGATAATTCAAAACCTAACTAATCCAACATTGAATATTCAACCCGCAAATATTCGAAATGTACCAATACCAGATGAATATCCTGAACAAATTACACTAATAGTAAATGAAATTTTAAATATTTCTAAATTAGATTGGAACTCTAGAGAAAAGTCATGGGATTTTTCTCAAAATGCTTTAGTTAATCAGGGCACTAATGATCTACGTGTTGCATTTACTAACTATAAAAAGCTCTGGACCGAATATTTCTATAGAGTACTTAAATTGGAAGAAGAGTTAAACAAGATATTTATTAATATTTATGCCTTAGAGGATGTTTTAAGTCCTGATGTCATTTTAGCGGAAATATCAATTCTTCAAGAAGAACTTGATTCAAGAAGGAAAAAGAAAAAAAAGGTTGAAGAGGATGAAGAAAGGGAAGTTGATGAAAATTGGTCAGAAAGTTGGTTAAATTTTCAAAATTCATATAATGAATTTGGCAAATCAAAATTTGAGCTTCCATGGAACAACAGAAATGTGTTAGAACAATTTCTGAATTATTCTATTGGCAACCTTTTTGGTCGCTACAGCCTCGATAAGCCTGGTATTATCTTAGCCAACCAAGGCGAAACTTTGCAGTATTTCTTAAAACAAGTGCCGACTCCAAGTTTTATGCCTGATGAAGACAATATTATTCCGGTATTAGAAGGTGAATGGTTTCCAGATGATATTGTAGAAAGGTTTAAATTATTCTTAAAAGCTGCATTTGGTCAAGAACATTTTGAAGAAAACCTAAAATACATAGAAGATACCATTGGCAAAGACATTCGCAAATACTTTGTAAAAGACTTTTACAATGACCACATTAAGCGTTACAAAAAGCGTCCTATCTATTGGATGTTTAGTAGTCCAAAGGGGCATTTCAAAGCGCTTATATACATGCACCGCTATACTCCAGATTTGTGCAGTAAGATGCTTACAGATTATCTGCAATCATACATCCATAAAATGGAAGCAGCAAAGCAAAATAAAATAGCCGAAAGCCTCAGGGAAGATTTGCCTGCAAGAGATAAAACAGCCGCCACCAAAGAAGCAGACCGCTATTCAGCAATGATAAAAGATTGTAAAGAGTATGCACAAACGCTTTATGCTGTAGCAACAAAAAAGATAACTATTGATTTGGATGATGGTGTAAAAGCAAACTACCAAAAATTCAAAGAAGTAGTAGTACCCATTAAAGGATTAGAAGATAGTGAATAGTTCATAGTTGTTAGTTGTTAGGATGCAATTCGTCAGACTAAAAACGAACAACCAACAACGAATAAAAATGAAAAGTTACATAGAATTAGACGTTTGGAAAAAGGCAAGGGAGTTGGCTTCGGTTTGTTATGAAATAACTAAGTCATTTCCTAAAGAGGAATTGTTCGGTTTGTCATCTCAAATGAGGCGTTCTGCTGTTTCTATCCCCTCAAATATAGCGGAAGGATGTGGCAGAAATACTTCTAAGGACACTATTCAATTTTTATTTATTGCTAGAGGATCAACTTACGAATTAGAAACACAATTTTATATAGCAAACGACTTAAAATATATAGATGGAGTTCAACTAACTAAGGCAATTGATTTGATAACAGAATGTAAAAAGTTATTGAATGGTTTTATCAACTATTATCAATCACTAACTACTCAATCTAACAACTAATAACAAAAAACTAACAACTAAATGGCTGATATATTTGAAGTAAACGATAAAGTACAAAAGGCGTTGGAGAAATATTTCCAACAGCACCGCCTTGTCTTTTGGTATGATGATAAAGCGGATATGAAATCTTTGTTTGAAAGTATGCGGTTTGCTGATATTGAGAAACTGGTAATTGCAAACAACGAGTTTGGTATTAAGCACACAGTATTGATTGAAAAGCCTAAGCAGAAATTCCTAATTTATCAACCAAAACCAAAACCCGAACCTAAAGACAATTGGTTATTAGACCTCAATTTATCAAACGTAGAATTTTATACCGATGCATCATCTATTGTTTTGCAAGAATTAGGGCTAACACAGGAATACAAGACCTTCATTCAACAACACCTTCCATTCTTTTCATTAGATAAACGAACCAGTGAATTAAAAGCCTTATTAGAGCCTGATGAAAGAGAGGGTAAAATCAAACTAAAAATGTTGGCTGTTGCTTGCCAATGTGAAGTTGAATGGGAAAAGATTCTATATACCCTGTTTGCCGAAGTATTAAAGGGTAAGCAAACCACTTACAAAGCCATTGAAAATTTTAATTTAGATGCTTTTTTGTGGGAGGTAATAGAGAAAAAATATGCCTACACATCAAAGGATAAAACAATCAAAGATTTTTTACTTGTTTTAATAAACGATAACCTGCAACGTAGTCTTGCAAAGGGCAAACCGAATTTGAATAAGGATGCTTACTTATTTGTAAATCGCTGGAAAGAGAATATCAAAGCAAGGCAATCATTTGAAGATTGGAGCAAAAAATTAGAACAAGAACTAAATGTTGAAAGCCTGCTGCAACAGGAAGAAGCATCCAGCTTATTAGAAGCGGATACTTATGCTGTAATTGATAAAAAAATAATTTTTGCTTTAAAAAATCACATTCAGCAAGAAACACTTTCAAACACCATCATACAAGAATGGATTAATAAAAGGCGAACTAAATTTTTCTTTACCCAATTCACTTTCATTTATGATGCTTTAAGTTTTGGTGCAAGTCTTTTAGATGAAATTCGTAAAACTAACCTGAGTATTACAAATCCTTTTGATGGCTTTGAGAAATATGCCAAATCACTTTATGTTATAGATAGGTTGTATCGCAAATACATATACAGTTGTGAATTAGCGGAACATCAAAATATACTTAAAGACTTAACCGCCATTATTGAAAAGGCTTATGAAAATTCTTACTTGTTGCATCTCAATGACAATTGGCAGGTAGAAGTTGATAAAATGCAGGAATGGGAAATTGATAAAGTAACTGCACAAAAACAGTTTTTTCAAACATGGGTTGAACCTTATCTCAAAAAAGACAATCGGGTATTTGTAATTATCTCCGATGGTTTAAGATTTGAATCAGCCACAGAACTACGAGAAAGAGTTTTACAAGAAGATAGGTACACTGCAACATTAACACCAGTATTAGGCTCATTGCCCTCATATACTCAATTAGGAATGGCTTCCTTATTGCCTCACAAAGCCATAACATTTAATGATAAAACCGAGATAGTTTTTGCAGAAGGACAAAGCACACAAGGCACACCAAATCGTACAAAAGTCTTACAATCTTTTGATTCAAAAATGGTCGCAATTAGTGCAGTTGATTTTTTAAAAATGAATGCAAAATCTGACGGTCGGGATTTTATCAAACCTTACAATGTCATCTACATATACAGCAACATCATTGATAAAACAGGTGATGATAAAACATCTGAAAGTAAAGTTTTTGAAGCAACCGAATCGGAGTTTGATAACTTAGTTAAAATAATGAAGCAAGTAAGTAACATGAATGGTTACAATATGATAATTACTGCCGATCATGGTTATCTATATCAACACAATCGTTTAGAAGCATCCGACTTTACTGATTTTACAACAAAGGGTGAGGTTTATAAAACAAGCCGCAGGTTCATTTTAGGTAAAAATCTCACTTCTAATGATTCTGTAAAAAAATGGACAGGTGAAGCATTAGGTTTTGCAGATGATACAGAAGCATTAATACCTAAGTCAATTAACCGTTTGCGAATACAAGGTGCAGGTAGTCGATACGTACACGGAGGCAGCAGCTTGCAGGAAATTGTAATTCCAGTATTGGAAATAAACAAGGCTCGTAAAAGTGATATAGAACAAGTTGAAATAGATGTTTCAAGCCCTTCCTACAACATTACAAGCAACACATTTGGTGTTAGTTTTTATCAGAAGAATCCAATTGGAGATAAGGTTTTACTAAGAGATATTAAAGCTGCTTTCTATACAAAAGATAATATGCTTATTTCTGATGTTTCAAACATTAAGTTTGATAGCAGAGACACGGATGTAGCAGCAAGAGAACAAAGAAAAGCATTTGTGTTTACTTCTGAAGCATCAAAACTAAATGGACAAGATGTGTTCTTAAAATTAGAAGAGAGCATTGAAGGCACAAGTCATTTTAAAATTTACAAAACCATCACTTACCGAATGCTGATAGCTTTCTCTAGTGAGTTTGATGATTTTTAAACAATACGAATATGGATACATTAGATACCAAATTAAATCAATCTTTCCCTGGCAAAGTAGTCAGAAAAGACCTAACCAAACAAATAAAAGAAGGTGCAAATGTGCCTGTATATGTATTGGAATATTTACTTGGAATGCATTGTGCAACAGATGATGAAGCCACTATTGCAGAAGGTATTTTAAAAGTAAAAAAGATACTTGCAGAGAATTATGTAAGACCTGATGAAGCTGAGAAAGTTAAAGCTAAAATTAAAGAGAAAGGTCGTTTTAAAATTATTGACAGAGTAACTGCAAAGCTCAATGAAAAAGCAGATCGTTATGAAGGTTTGCTATCCAGCATCAATTTAAAAAATGTAATCATTGACGATAGTTATGTCAGTAAATATGAAAAACTATTATCAGGTGGTATTTGGTGTATTATAACTTTAGAATATTGGTTTGATGAAAACTCAAAAGATTCTCCATTCAAAGTGGTTGAATTAAAACCAATTCAAATGCCAGAAACTGACATCACCGATTTTTTAAACCACAGACAAGATTTTACCCTTGATGAATGGATAGATATTATATGTAGAAGTGTTGGGATGGAATCGGTAAACCTTGATGAAAAAACCAAGTGGCACTTAGTGGCAAGGATGATTCCTTTTGTAGAAAAGAACTTTAATATTTGCGAATTAGGTCCAAGAGGTACAGGGAAATCCTATGTGTATGATGAGATTTCACCTTACTCCATTCTCATATCTGGTGGGCAAACCACGGTAGCCAATTTGTTTTACAACATGAGTACAAGAACAGTAGGTTTGGTTGGAATGTGGGATGTTGTTGCTTTTGATGAGGTGTCAGGAATAAACATGAAGGATAAAGATGGCATTCAAATCATGAAAGGATTTATGGCCAATGGTTCTTTTAGCAGAGGTAAAGAAAGTGTAAATGCAGATGCTTCTATGGTATTTGTAGGTAATATAAATGGCTCAATAGAAAACTTGGTAAAGACAAGTCATTTGCTTTCACCATTTCCAAAAGATATGATTGATTCAGCTTTCTTCGACCGTTTTCATCATTACCTGCCAGGTTGGGAAATACCAAAAATGAGACCTGAGTTTTTTACCAATGCCTATGGCTTCATTTCAGATTACTATGCTGAATGTTTAAGGGAGTTAAGGAAGCACAATTTTTCTGATGTTATAGTAAAGTACTTTAGATTAGGCAAAGATTTAAACCAGAGAGATTCAATTGCAGTAAAACGAACCGTAAGTGGCTTAGTAAAGCTATTATTCCCTGATGGTAAATTCACAAAAGATGATATTCGTAAATGCCTTGAATATGCATTAGTAGGACGTAGAAGAGTAAAAGAACAACTAAAGAAAATTGGTGGAATGGAGTTTTATGATGTTCATTTCAGCTATATAGATTTAGAAGACAATGAAGAACATTTTGTAGGAGTTCCTGAAAGCGGAGGCAAGTCATTAATGCCTGAAGGAGATTTGCCAGCCGGAACAGTTTATGCAATTGCAAGTAATGTAGATTCTGGACACAAAGGTTTATTCCGCTTAGACATTCAAAAAATGCCAGGCAATGGCAAAATCAGTGACACAGGTTTTGGAGGAGGAACTGCTATTAAGGAAGAATTAAAAGAAGCAGTTAACTATGTTCGTTCAAATCTAAACAGGATAACACAATCTGCAAAGTATAGCGATTTTGAGTTTCATTTAAAATCAACTGATTTAAATGGCATTGGCAACATCAGAGGCTTAGAGTTAGCTATTTTCTTATCCATGGTTTCAAGTATAGTAGAAAGACCTTTATTATCTCAAGTAGCCATTATCGGTTCAATGAGTATTGGTGGTGCAATTATTGGTTCAGATAATTTAGGTGAGTTCCTCCAAGTAGCAGCAGACAGTGGAGCAAAGAAAATATTAATTCCTGCAGTAGATATGGCTCAGCTTGGCAAAGTACCCGTTGATTTGATTTCAAAATTCAGTTTAGTGGTTTACTCAGATCCAGTGGATGCTGCATTTAAAGGAATGGGGTTAGGTTAAAAATTTATAATTACAATTCGATTTTCAAAAAACAATAATCATATAAATTAATCTAATATATCTATTGAAAATTGCTAATATTTAGTTAGTAATATTTCTAATAATGGGTATAATTGATTTAGTTTATTGAAATGTATAACTTTCAAAGTTTTATTAAAAACGTTACTAGATTTTAAAAAATGGCAAAATTATATAAACCTGAAAAAATATCTCTTCTAAATCATCCTATAATAAAGGAATCATGGATCCAAGATCAAATTGCAAACGACCCATCCATTCTTGAATTAGGTGATTTAATTCTTAAAGACAAAGAAAGGTCTCAACCTAGAGCTGGTCGTTTGGATTTACTTTTGCAAGATGCAGTTTCAAAGCGTAGATACGAAGTAGAAGTTCAATTAGGCAAAACAGATGAAGCTCATTTAATCAGGACAATTGAATATTGGGACATAGAAAGAAAGAGATATCCTCAATATGAACATTGTGCTGTAATAATTGCAGAAGATATTACAAGTAGATTTTTGAACGTGATAAGTCTATTTAACGGGTCTATTCCAATTATTGCGATACAAATGTCAGCTTATAAATACGGAGATGATATTGCATTAATTTTCACAAAAGTACTCAACGAAATGCAACGTGGATTAGTTGATGAAGACGAAGAAGTGAGAGAGGTTACTAATAGAGAATACTGGTTAAAAAGAGGTTCTCAAGATACAGTTAAGTTAGCTGACGATATGCTTGATATTATTAAAACTTTCTCAAATGGTTTTGAATTGAAATACAATAAATTTTATATCGGATTAGCAAAAGATGGCATTACTAATAATTTTGCAATTTTTAGACCTAGAAAGAAAGATTTAAATATTGAAATCAAATTAACCCAATCTGAAGAAATACAAAGTAAAATTGAAGAAGCTGAACTAGATGATATGGGTTATGATAACTCTTGGGGTAGTTATCGCATAAGAGTTTCAAAAAATGAATTAAAACAAAAAAATGAAATTTTTAAATTTCTTCTGGAAACTGCATATAATAACTATAGATAACGGTAAAATCATCTCAAACATAACGTATATAATTTTCAAATTGGGCATTCGAATAAAACGAATGCCCAAATGAAAAATGTATAAAATCATAGTCTTTTTAATTACTCTTCTTCAAGACTATATAAATATAATCTTCTTATTCCGGTTCTTTTAATAATTCCTTTACCTTGATTTGTAATCACGCCACTGAGTTCAGTTGTGGTTTTAAATGTAGTCGATTTTTGTTTTAGTTTAAATAAAAGATCATTAAGGTTGAGTTCTTTGTTTTCACTTAGAATTTCAATAATTTCATTAATTCTAGGGCTACTAATATTATGTTCTGGTTTAATGTCTGGTGTAGGATTTAATTTGTAAGCAACTCCTGACCTAGTATTTCCTCCTGATTTTAATAAAAGGTTTTTCTTTTCTAATGTAGGTATTATATCACTTGTAATATCTCTAAATTTATTTAGTGGCTCATTTGGGTATTTTTCATTATATAATAAAAATAATGTTTCATTTGTGAACCATTTTTCAGGCTTATCTTTGAAAAACTGCAATATTCTATCTGCTTTAGATTGAGATTCTCCGAAGATAATTATCTTATTTTGTTTTTCCCTTTCTAATACAAAATCTGAATTTATTTCTTCTTTAATTATTGATTCAGCAAAATCAGTCTCATTGTCATTATGTTCATTTAATTTAATGATGGTTTGTTTCTTTTGAAATGAATGATTCGATTCTATTAGTTTATTTATCTTATCAATTTCACTTGTTAAAGTTTGGAAATTTCTATCTGAAATGTGATTTTTTATATACAGATTTTTAAATTTGAATGATTGATATAAATTAATACCTGTTAAAGTTTCGATAATATATTTCCAACCTAAAGTTGAATAGTCACAATTGAAATTTTTATTTAGGTCTATTATATTTATGATTTGCTTATCATTTATAATACTCTTTAATTCTGTTTGTTTTTGAACGGATACTTTTTTAATTAATTCGATTAATTGCACTTCTTTTTCTTTTTTTAATCTCCTTGCAGTACCCCTTACAGTATTGTCATTTATATCAAATCCTGTAACGACTTTTCTAATATCATTTTGAATAAATATTTTCAAATCTCCTCCTAAATAATATTTGAAAAGCTCCTTTTCCAAATCTAAATATATTGAACTTTCTAATATTAAATCTTCTATAACCTTAAAATCTACCTTATCATCTGTAATATTATTTTTATTCAGAAATGCACTTATTTTATATTCGATTGAACTAATACTTTCCCAAACCCATCCTTGAAGTGATTCTAATAAATTAATTCTATCAGAATATATTTTATTAGATTTATACAGTGTTTTTTGATTAATTACCCAAGTTTTAATATCCTCATCTAGGGTATCATAATCAAAACCATTTATTTCTAGGGTATTTTTAAGTTTAAAATATTTTTTCTCCCAATAATCATAAACATTAATCAACTCTTTCGTAAAAATTACTTCTTTTAGTTCTTCAGTTATGTTTGAAAAATATATTAAATTATTTTCCGTACTATCACTGATATCATTTAAGTCAAAGATATGATTGCCTTGTGCTTTGGGGTTGTTTATTATTTCATTTATTTCGATTAATAATCGTTCATCTTGGCTACTCATAGCCCTAATAACATGTATTAAATTATCAAAACATTTGTCTTTGGCCCTTTCTTCAATATCTTCATTTGGTAAATGATAAATAGGAACTACAATATATCCTATTTTGTCTTCCTTTTTATTGTTCAATCTTAATGCTCTACCACTTGCTTGAATGATATCAATTTCTGAATTCTTTTTATCGCAAAAATAAACAACTTCAATTGCAGGAACATCAACTCCCTCAGTTAAACATCTAGCATTTGAAAGTATTCCTTTCTGTGATTCTTTAAATTTTTCAATTGTTAGTGCTCTATCAGATGTTGGTTGTTCTCCAGATACAAAATTTACATAAATATTATCTTCTTTGAAATATTTATTATGTCTGTCTGTAAAACCTTTAGAATTTTTAATGCTTGAATGAAATGTTAATGCATGATTAACTTTTAATGCCCTCATTGTTTTATCTAAAGCAATATTATGAGCAATATTCTCGACTTCATTTTCTCCTGCCTCGTCAATGATATTTCTGATTTCTGTATCAGTTATACCCACGGTTATAATTTTATAATCAGTTAGTATACCTTTTTCAATGGCATTTTTAAAACTCATGGAATAAAATTCTGTACCATATATGTCATGGTCATTCATTCCAAAATATTCAAAGTTTTGTTTTTTTGATTCTAATCTTGTTTTTAAATTTTTGCTGATTGCTTTTGGAGTAGCAGTCATATAAAGCCTTTTGGTTGCTTTTATATTGCCATCAT
The DNA here is from genome assembly GCA_044357485.1 of Cytophagales bacterium. GTDB lineage: Bacteria > Bacteroidota > Bacteroidia > Cytophagales > UBA9547 > CALPQG02. Next base: position 1,417 of record JBIKPL010000043.1, on the reverse strand, counting down.
CATGAACCATTTTAAAATTATTGTATTCTGCTTCATTTTTTACTCCAGTTGTTCTATGTGCCTCATCACAAATAATTAAATCAAAAACAATATTTGTGTTATTAACGGAAGCAATGAGTTTGTCGATAGATTGATATGTAGAGAAAATTACTTTCTCTTTTTCAGTATTTAAAAATAATAAAATTGATGCTTTATCAGTCGATACATCACCAATATCCCATGTATGTTCTATGTTTTCATCTGTTGAATCATCATTGTTTATATCACTTTCTGAACATATACACATATATTCAAATGTTGTATTTTTTTCAGTTAGCCAAGCTTTTTTCGTTTGTCGTAAAAGTGATAACGAAGGAACTAAAAATAAAGTTAATTTTGATTCTAAGGCTTCCTTAATCCATAGAGCAGTGAGCGTTTTACCAAAACCACATGGTACAATTAATTGACCTCTAGTATTGTTTTGGTAATGTTCAATTGCTTTAAAAATTGCAATATCTTGGCTGTCTTTTCTAGGCGTTTTCTTTTTATAGTCAACTGTTTTCTTTTTAGAAAATAATTCCAACATTGAAGTCAATGTATCCGAAGAAATATCTAGTAAATCATCTATTTTGAAATGTTTATCAACTCTATCGTTATTGATATCAGTTAACCCTGAAGTATTTGAGAAAACAAAATACTCATCACATTTGTGACCATATGAATATAAATTAGAAAGTTTATCTCCTGACCAAGAAAGAATTTTATCCTGGTTTTCACTGTATTTACATTGAACTGCTACACGTTTCCCATTTTTCTTAATCAAAAGCAAATCTACTCCATGTTCAACATCCCTAAAATTTAACTCTTTTTTTAATTCAGCATTTATATCTTTATGAAAAAGCACTTCACTATATTCATCTTTTAGAGAAGGTTCACATGTGAAATATAACTTTGCAAATGTTTCAAAAAAATCTTTACCAATTGCTTGTGGGGTAGTGAATAGCTTATAACAATCTAATTTGTTTTTAATTTCAGACCAGTTATTTAATGTTAGAAGTTCTGTTGTACTCGTTGAATGGTTCATTTTTTTTGGGTTTTAATTATCTGAAATACATTTAAACATTTGATCAAACAAAAACCAAAAATTTAAAAACAGGTTATCATTTTTTTTTATACGAAGATTTCAGCTTTAAGTTTTTGAACATGAATCGAAATATTCTTAATCTTTAAAATAAAAGGCTTACACTTCAGTGTAAGCCTTTAAATGCTACATTATTTAACTTCAGTACATGTTACTACTCTTGCGTCTTTACCATATTGCAGAATGGCTAACTTTTCTGCATCTCTAGCATAGGCAGTTTCAATGATTACATCATAACGGTCTCCATTTACTGCGATTCTTACTTTGAATTTTTTCATGATTTTTGCTCCTAACAAG
>JBIKPL010000243.1:0-4725 GCA_044357485.1 Cytophagales bacterium | reverse complement strand
ATCAACAAATGGGTTTATTCTTTAACCGGTACCGAGCCTTGGTCTGCTATTGGAAATAGTACGAATACCCTTAGCTATAATGATTTACCTGCAAATACTTATTACAAAGTAGAAATTCAAAATGGCATTTGTCCCGCTGTATTGACCACTAATTCAGCCCAAATCAATGTTGTGGCAGCACCTGTTGGTGGTACGACTACTGTGGCAGCTACGCCTATTTGTCAAGGGGCTACTACCTTGTTAAGTGTAAGCGGAAATTCAGGTACAAGCTTTGACTGGCAATTGCTAAGTGGGGTATGGACCAATGTAAGTACTGGTAACACCTTTACACCTTCTGCAGCTATGGCTCCTGGGGTGTACGATTATAGGGTGAATGCTACTTTGACTTGTAAAGATGGCAATAATGCAACCGTTACGCAATCGTCAACGTCTACCGTTTCTTCTTTAACAATTTCTCAAACTACAGCCATTACCAATGCTTTAGGTGATAACGTAGTAAGTGCTGCTGACCCAACCTTGAATAATATCGTTGCTGCTCCTTCTAATGGGAGTGTAGTGCGTTGGGAATATTCTTTAGACAATAGCCAATGGACGCCATTGACCAATGCCAGCAATACTTACACCTATTCTAATTTAACCCAAACAACCTATTACAGGGTGGTGACCCAAAACGGAGCCTGTGCTGAAGCATACTCTAATGCTCCGGTAACCATTACCGTGGCACAAGGAGGAACGGTAACGGCCTCAGAAACTTCTTTTTGTTCTCCTTCTACTGCGGCTACTTTAACGGTGGCCGATTATGAAGCGACTACTTTTACTTGGGAAAAATCTACGACTCCTTTTCTTGTTTGGACTGCTGTGCAAAGCAATGTGGCGAGTATTTCTCCAAGCAATTTAACCGAAACTACCAAATACCGTGTGAATGTAAATGCTGGTAAAGCATATTCTAATACCATCACACTTACCGTTTCTCCTGCTTCTGTGGCAGGGTCTTTGTCTACGCCATCTCAAAGTGTGTGTAGCGGCGATGCTACAGTAAGAACAATTTCTTTGAGCAGTAATACCGGTAGTGTTGCCCGTTGGGAATATTCAAATTACAACGGTGCCCCTTGGACAGCATTGGCCAATACCACTGCTAGTTTAGATTTTGATAATATCACCCAATCAACTTGGTACAGAGCGGTGGTACAAAGTGGCGCTTGTGCAGAAGCAACTACTACTTCCTTGAAAGTGGAAGTGGTAAGTGGTGGCACTGTTGCGGGGACTACAAATATTTGTGCCAACGATGGCACCATTCGTACTTTGGTATTGAGCGGCCATACCGGTACCATTAACTATTGGGAAAAAAGTGATTATGATGCCTTGACTTCTACTTGGGGAGCGTATCAAAATCAGGGCAATGGCGGAAGTGTAAACTTTACCTATACCAATCTTTCTAAAAGCGCTCGTTACAGAGCGGTAATGACTTCGTCTTGTGCTATTGATGTGACTTCTGCTTATGCTGAAATTACGGTCAATTCAACTTCGGTGGGAGGTACTATTTCAACAGCTGCAACTGTAAGACCTGGAGATAATACTGGGACACTTACCATAACAGGAAACAATGGCAATGTATTGCGTTGGGAATATTCTTTGACCAATACTGCGCCTTGGTTAAACATTGTCAATACAACAACCAGTTTAACCTATACCAATTTAACGGAATCTACTTATTATAGAGCGGTAGTGCAAAACGGTGCTTGTTCGGAAGCCATTACGGCCAATACCTTGAAAATTACGGTGGCCATCCCTGGTGACGTTGCCGGATCAGGAGAAGTTTGTGCGAGTGACCCAACGGTACGTACTTTAACATTTGAAAATTATGCGGGCACCATTAGCCGTTGGCAAAAATCTATCAATGCTGGTGGTTCTTGGTCCGACATCGCGGCTTCTGCAACCAAAACGAGTATTACCTATAACAGTTTAACGCAAACTACTTTATACCGTGCGGTAATTACAGAAGATGGGGACGATATTTTTGCAAGCCCTGCAACCATTACGGTCAATCCTTTGCCTGTACCAAGCTTTACGGCGCCAACGGTTTGTTTAAACAATGCTACAGTATTTACCAGTACTTCTATTATTCCTTCAGGGACTATCCTTTCTCATAATTGGTTTTATGCCGATGGTAAAGGTGCTTCTATCGTGGCCCCAACCTATGCGTACGCCGCTGCGGGCACGTATGCAGTGAAATTGGTAGTTATTTCGGATAAATTATGTAAAGATTCTATTACCCAAAATGTAGTCGTTTCTCCATTACCGGCAACAGACTTTACCTTTACCAATGTCTGCGAAAATAAAGTGATGACCTTTACCAATAACACTGTTTTGGGTGGCGCTACTTTAACTTACGCCTGGACTTTTGGAAATGGGAATACTTCAACGTTGGCTGATCCAACCAATACGTATCCGGTAAAAGGAACCTATGACGTTACCTTGAATGCAACTGCCAATGGATTATGTTCCAATAGCCTTACAAAATCAGTAACGGTGTATGAAAATCCTGTGGCTAATTTTGCCTTCACGAATATTTGTGATGGCACAGCCATGAGTTTTGTAAACAACTCTTATTTATCTACGGGTAATTTGAGTTATGCTTGGGATTTTAATGATGCCGCCGCTACTTCAATTTTAGAAAACCCTAGCAATAAGTTTAGCAAAGCCGATACTTTCCATGTGCAATTAACGGTCACTACTGCCAATGCTTGTAGCCACAATGTGAGTAAGAAAGTACAAGTATATCCTTTGCCTGTGGTTGATTTTACTCCTATCAACAATTGCTTTGGGCAAACCACTACCTTTACCAATAATACCACTATTGCTTCTGGGTCTAACACCTACGCTTGGGATTTTAAAAATGGCAATACCTCTTCGGCGCTTAACCCTACGCAGACTTACAGTGCTGCCGGAAGTTATTACGCTAAACTGACCGCTACGTCTGATTGGAATTGTGCGGTGAGCAAAGAAAAAGAAGTCATTGTACATTACAATCCTAAAGCGCAATTTAGCTTCAATACCATTTGTGCGAAAGATACGGTGAATTTTAAAAATCTTTCTTCTAGCTATGGCGATGTAATCACTTATGCTTGGAGCTACGGTGACAATACAACTTCAACTTCAACCGATCCTCAAAAAGTATATACAGCCTCAGCTTCATACCCTGTGAAATTAGTAGTTTCATCTTCGTTTGGATGTAAAGACAGTACGACACAAAACGTAGCTGTTTATCCAAATCCAGTAGCAAATTATACTTATTCCGCTTCAACTTGTTTGGGACAGGCTACTGTATTTGCTTCCTCTGCAACAATTAGTGCTGGAACGATTAAAACCTATACTTATGATTTTTCAAATGGAACAACTTCTAATTTGAAAAATCCTTCTTATACATTTACCTATAGCGGTACTTATCCAACATTGATGACCGTAGTGTCTGACAGGGGATGTAAAGATACGATTACGAAAAGTGTAGTAATCTCTCCTTTGCCTGCGGTTGATTTTGATTACAACAGTGTTTGTGCGAGCAAAGTAACTTCATTCACTAACAATACTGTTTTAGTAGGAGCAACCTTGACTTATGCCTGGAATTTTGGAAATACCCTGACTTCAACGGCTACCAATCCGACTACAACTTATGCCAATACAGGAACTTATAATGTGACTTTAGTGGCAACCGCAAATGGAAACTGTTCAAATACCATTAGCAAATCAGTGGCTGCTTTTGAAAATCCCGTAGCTGATTATAGCTTTGCAAATGTTTGTGATGGTACCGCCATGAATTTTGCTTCTAAAGCTTATATCTCTAATGTGAATTTAATGCATTCTTGGAAATTTAATGATGGTGTTTCAACGTCTATATTATCTAATCCAAGTTATACCTTCTCTAAAGTAGATTCATTTTTTGTAAAATTGGTAGTAACTTCTCCTAACGGATGTATGGATAGTATTACCCAAAAAGTGGAAGTATATCCTAATCCTGTGGTGGACTTTACGCCAGTTGACAATTGTTTGGGAACAGCTTCTGTGTTCACAAATGGAGCAACCATTGCGAGTGGAACCATGACCTATGTATGGGATTTTAATGATGGTAATAATGGTACTGCTACAAGTACTAATGGAACATTTACGTATAAAGATGCGGCAAGTTATAAAGTGAAATTAACAGCGACATCTAACAGACAATGTATTACTTCAAAAGAAAAAGGAATTATTGTACACAATAATCCAAAAGCTTTGTACAGCTTTAATACTACTTGTGCAAAAGATACCGTTTCATTTCAAAATTTATCTTTGAGTTATGCCGATTCAGTAACTTATACTTGGTCCTATGGTGATGCATCTCCTGTTGCTACTCTGAAGTCACCTTTGAAAGTATACGCAACACCAGCTACGTATGCTGCTAAATTAGTGGCAACCACTATTTATGGTTGTAAAGACAGTTTAACCCAAAATGTCGCGATTTATCCAAATCCTGTAGCTGGATATACTTACAATACCTTGACTTGTTTTGGAAAACAAACGCAGTTCAATTCAACGTCAACTGTTGCTTCAGGAGTAATCAAAACGTCTACCTGGGATTTTGCAGATGGCATTGTTTCAAACCTGACCAATCCTACTTATACATTTACCAAAGCAGGTACTTACCAAGTAATATTGAAAGCCGTTACCGATAAAGGTTGTGAAGATACT
>JBIKPL010000242.1:0-4730 GCA_044357485.1 Cytophagales bacterium | reverse complement strand
CTCCTACACAAGATGAATTTGCACATGTACCAAACGCAACAAAAACAAAAGAATTACACTATTCCAATACCTCCTTAGGTCACCTAAAAAACAAGTACTTACATTTAAAATACCTAAGTGTAAAAGACTTTATACATAAAATCAATTGGAGTATAATAAGCTACCTTAAACTAGGCATAGGATTAATAATGAGTGCTTATGCCCTTTTTATGTTTGATGCACAAATGGGAATCATTGCTTCTTTTTATTTAGCCCAAACCCTCACAAATACAACCATCCATACACAACGAAATAGTGTTGATAAAAATACAGATACTCACTATCCTGACAATGACATTATTGACATTGAGTATGAAACCATCACTTAAACGTATAATTTTCTGATTATCTTCATATTAATCAGAAAATATAATGACTAAAATCATATAAATTAAGGATTAGTTTTTACTATTTTAACATATCAAAACAATGAATTTTAGTTTGATAAAACCTCATGTACAACAATATTAATACGCTGAAAATGACTACTGAAAAAATTATTATCGCCAATCTAAAATGTAATGGATGTGCTACAACCATAAAAAATGATTTAATGAAAATAAATGGCGTCACGGCAGTGGAAGTTGATATTGAAAACGATGCTGTAAATGTAAGCTATGGCAAAACACAAAGGCAAGTCATTATTGATAAACTTGAAGACTTAGGCTACCCTGAAGCAACCGCAAAAAATGGTTTATTGCTTCAATTAAAAAGCTACACAAGTTGCATGCTTGGCAAAATTCATTCATTTTAATAAAACACAAACAAATTAAAACAAACCTCCTAATCAATAATATTCAAATGATTGATTAGGAGGAAGAAATAATACGGTAAAGACTTTGCAATTTTAACAAAACAGGCATTTCTAATCTACTAAATATCTTGAAATTCATAACCATTCACTTGAAAATCAGTACCTGAATTGGTATTCTTATTGAGGGCATTTTTTTGTGATTCTTTCAGTAATTTCCTGTTTTTCATCTCCATTTTTATTAGCTTCAATTCCCTACTTGTTTGACCAGCGACCGCAGAATTTTCACTGGCTCGTCGAATCAGATAAGGCATTACCGCTTCAACAGGCCCATAAGGAACATACTTGGCTACATTATAGCCTGCTTTAGCCAAATTATAGGTTATATGATCACTCATCCCTAACAGTTGCGCAAAAAATACATGAGGATGATTCACGTTGATATTTAATTCATCCATTTTAATAATCATTCTATAATTGCTTTTTTCATTGTGCGTTCCACAACAAATAGCAATACGATTGATGTGTGTTAATATAAAGGCTGCGGCTTGATTAAAAGCACTGTCAGTGGCCTCTTTGGTTCGGCAAATAGGATTGGGTAACCTATTATCGGCAGCATATTCTATTTCTTTTTCTAAATAGGCGCCCCGAACCAATTTTATCCCTAAAATATAGTCATTGTTTTGCGCTTCTTCGGCACTTTGCTTCAAAAATGCCAACCTGTCTTTTCTATACATTTGCAATGTTGTAAATACAATAGGTTTTTCTTTGTTGTATTTGGCCATCATCTCTCGAGCAATATCATCAATAACATTTTGTATCCAACTTTCTTCTGCATCAATTAATATTTTAACATGATGTAAATAGGCCTCTCTACATATTGTTTCAAAACGTGATTTAAAATTTTCAAATTCACGACGTTCGTATACCGAAAGTATTTCGCCTTTTTGTACTTTATGCATCAAAACCACCGATCCTATACCTGAAGGTTTAAACACAGCAAACGGAATACCCTCTTCTTCAGCGGCTTTTTGTATGGTATTTAAAATTTCTAACATACAATCTTTAAAGCCTTCTTCTTTTTTAATCCCTTCTACAGAATAGTCAAGAATAGTACCTACACGGTATTTCTGAAGCGTTTTAATGGTTTGCAGGCATTCTGTTAAACTTTCTCCACCACAAAAATGAGCGAAGACCGTATTTTTAATTAAATAATTTACAGGAAAATTAAATTTTAGCGCAAATTTTATAAAAAAAGTGCCTACATTTGTCAATGATTGGCTATTCATCAACATGAATAATTGATATGCTTTCATTAAATCTTTATCAGACTTTGATTCAAAGGCTGTTGTAAGATTTTTAAACGAAACATGAGATGTGTTTTTCATATTGTTTTGTTCGTAAAGTAAAACTAATGGTAATATACGCATAACTGCGTAATGGTTGTATAATTTATAAAATTTTAGTTATGGATTTAAAAGATGCGTTGCCAATTAACAAATGGGGCAAAAATGTTAAAAAACCATTTGTAATTGCAGGTCCTTGTAGTGCTGAAACACCTGAGCAACTTTTATCAACTGCTCTTGAGTTGAAAAAACTTAATGTTGATGCACTTCGTGCAGGCATTTGGAAACCACGTACAAGACCAAATGGTTTTGAAGGCATGGGTATTGAAGCCTTAAAATGGGTGAAAGATGTAAAAGCTGAATCAGGCTTACCATTTGCTACAGAAGTTGGTTCTGCACTTCACGTAGAAGTAGCCCTGAAATATGGTTGTGATATCCTATGGATTGGTGCTCGTACAACAGTAAATCCATTCTCTGTACAAGAAATTGCTGATTCATTAAAAGGAGTTGATATTCCGGTATTGGTTAAAAATCCAATGAATCCAGATATCAATCTTTGGATTGGTGCTTTGGAAAGAATTCACAATGCTGGTATCAGCAAAGTAGGCGCTATCCACAGAGGTTTTTCTAGCTTCGAAAAAACAAAATTTAGAAATACACCAAACTGGCAAATCCCATTTGAATTAAAACGTCAATTCCCTGATTTAGCTTTACTATGTGACCCAAGTCATATTGGTGGTACAAGAGATTTGATTTTTGATATCTCTCAAAGGGCTTTAGATTTTGATTATGATGGTTTAATCATTGAATCTCACATCAATCCTGACGAAGCGTGGTCTGATGCCTCACAACAAGTAACTCCTGCTAGGTTAGCAGAAATTTTATCTGAATTAAAATACAAAACAGAGTCTTCTGACAATGTGGAATTCATAAGCCAGCTTGAACTATTAAGAAATAAAATCAATAATATTGACAAAGATCTTATTGACACTTTGGCTCAAAGAATGGTACTTTCTGAAAAAATTGGAGAATACAAAAAAACAAATAGCGTTACCACTTACCAAAACGATCGTTGGATTGAAATTTTCAATACACGTAAAGAATGGGCCAAAAAGTTAAACGTTAGTGAAGATTTTGTTGCAGATATCTTTAAACTGGTTCATGAAGAATCGGTTCGTAAACAAGAAGAAATCATCAATAATGAAATAACTAAAGCTTAAATTTCAAAAAAGCCTGACTAAATTTAGTCAGGCTTTTTTATGATGTATATCATTTTATTGTTCACTATAACTTTTTACCTTCATCACCTAAACAAACACGTATCATGAAAACATTTTTTTTAAAAACACCTATTCTAATTGCGCTAGGATTACTTTTCGTTTGTTCATCCATTCGTGCACAAAATTTTGGAGGAATTAATCTTGGAAATTTAGGCAACCTAAACAATATTGGCAATATAAGTATTGATTCTATTAATGCCATTAAAACTAAATTCACAGACTTTCAAAACGTAACCCAAGCCTTAAGTGCTTCATTGTCTAACACCCTTGCAGATTCTACATTTATCACCAAAAATCAATTGGATGGCATTCAAAGCCAATTGACAAACCTTGCTTCAAACCAAGATTCGCTGCTTAAACTCATTTCAGACGCTACCTTTATCTCCGCAGATTCTTTAAATTCGTTAAAAAACACGGTTAACTCTTTACAAGGAAAACAAGATTCAATTATAGGTGTCGTAATTGCTAAAACAGGCTTAGAGACAACTCAATTCATGCAATTGTCTCAAAACCTTCAATCTTTCAAAAATAACCAAGATTCAATTGTGAAATTAATCGCTGATTCTACCCAAATTTCAGCGGATTCCTTACTTGCATTAAAAAACAATTTGAATCAACTTAGTTTAAAACAAGATTCAATAACCAAAATCATTACCTCCAATACAGGTCTAAATCTTGATTCTTTGAATGTATTACAAGCAAATTTATTAGCCATTCAACATAAAACAGACTCTTTAAGTAACGCATTTTTAAATACCATTAGTAACGTCAATAATTTAAATCAAAAAACAATTAATGATGCCAAAACCCAATTAGATTTACTACAACAAGAATTAAGCGGTGCCCTAAATAACGTAAACACCAGTGTTGGCCAAACAAATTTAGCATTAGTACAATTTAGAGTATTCCCTAATCCATGCCAACACTATATTCAAATCACTAGCCCTTTCAACCTTATAAGTGTTAAACTATTCAACTTATCGGGCCAACAAATTGCTGGTTTTAGTCCTCAAAGTGAATATGACTTGTCAGCAATTGCAGCAGGGCTATACATCATTCAAATAGCATTGGTTAATACTACCATCACCCAAAAATTAACCATTGAGTAATCATTTTTACCAATTTTAAATACCTAAAAAGCCTTCCCTGAAATGGAAGGCTTTTTTTATAGTCACTTCTCACTCCAAGTCCTCAATAATTAATAGAAACCTTCATCAGAAAACTGCAACAATTTACTTAAAATAATTTATCTTGCGTTTCATTTGAATCTAGTCAACGACCAGTGCTACCTAATTTGGAATCATGAACGAAAGA
>JBIKPL010000042.1:0-12515 GCA_044357485.1 Cytophagales bacterium | reverse complement strand
TCAATCATCAAATTGTTGAGTCAGTGAAAAAAACAAATAGGGTGATATTTGCAGATGAAGATGTGCCGGGTGGTGGGGCTGCTTATATGATGCAACATGTATTAGAAACCCAAGGCGCTTATCAATACCTTGATGCTGCTCCAAGAACGATCTCTTCTAAAGCACATCGTCCTGCTTATTCAAGTGATGGTGATTATTTTTCTAAACCTAATGCTGAAGATGTTTTTGAAACAGTGTATGCAATGATGGCAGAAAATAATCCTGCGAAGTTTCCTGATATATTTAAATAATTAAGCTTTGAAGGATAAAATATGGGGAAATACTCTTTTTATAGTCCAAATCGTAAGTATTAAAATTTGTACATATTATTAATTTGCTTGGAAAAAATATAAGAAATCCAATATTTTTTTGAGTGGTATTTTTTTTTAACCTTATAGAATTTGTATGTTTGTGAAATATTAATTTTGTAATGCTTCAAAAATTAACACTATCCTCCATAATTCTCAGGTTTTTAATTTGTATAAATCTAGGGTTGCCCGCTTTAAAGCCTATAGTTTCGGTAGTTCAAAGTGTCGATGCCGGGCAGATGGTCAAAGATTCTGTAGATTTGTCTAATGCCAAGCGACCTATGTCTGTTTTTACCCATCCTGATGGCAACAATAGTTCGGTGCTTGGTTATTTCGTTGAAAATATAGTGGACGCTTCCATGATATTGTTTGTTGTATTTCTTGTTTGGGGCACTATTTTAAGGATTCAGTCAAATAAGGATGAGCAGTTGCATTTCATATTAACCATCTTGGCCATTATGTCGATTAATATTTATTTGATGGGGCATTTGAAAGAATTGGTGTGGGGTTTTTGGGTTGTATATACCTTGGTGATGAATCTATTGATTTTTGAAATTTTTATAATTTTTAATCAGCAAAAAAGAAAGCTTTATAGGTAGTTTTGGAAGCCTGTATTTTAAACTTGAGTGCAATACTTTTGGCTTTTTTATGAAAGATACGTTGCTGTTTTACCTCGTATATAAAAATAATTAGCTGTTATACTGTCTTGAAAAATAGCATTCACAGGGTATCATTTATTGCGTGTTCTTCTGATTAGGCTATTCGTAACATGTCTTGTTTCGAACTTTTGTTCCTATTCTTCACGCCAAGTACTAAATGTTGCTGCATTGGAGTTTGATCTTGAAAATAGTAATTGGTTTTTTTAATAATCTTAATAATTGAATAATAAATGTAGCTGCGCTTAAGACAGGTATTACACTAATCATTCAAATGGCATTTTTTATCCCAATTAAAAATAATCGTAGTTGCTCTATGTTTCCCATTCCTAAACAGGTCGTACCCAAAACGATTGTAGCTACATTTGAATATTTACAAAGCCCTAATTAGCGTCTGAAAAACGCAATTCACATCATTTGTAAATCATGTTTAGCAAATATACTTAAAATTATGATGCTAAAATGGCCACTCCATTTAATTGAAATGATTGGCTATTTCGCTTTGCGTTAGCGGGAGGGGCTTTGTTTGGTGTGTCACGAAAAAATCGGGACGAGTGCCGATCACGCGACCGAGGGGAACGCCCTACGAAATGAATAGCTTATCTATGCTGTTTAAATCAAACTATTGCACCACTTTAATAAAATAAAATCAAGTACCCTTGCATTTAAACGGTTAAATCAACAGATTAAATTTGTAAAAATCAACAACTAAACTGTTTTTCAGCAGCCCCTAATTAATGGCTGGTTTTTTTATTTGCTTTATTTTTTATTTTCTTATTATTGTGTTTTTAATCCTTTTATATTCTTTTTATTGTTTGGAATGAAAAAATTTGAAATTTATTTGAAACGAAGTAAACCTTTTTTTGTTTATTTGAATAGTGTATTTTGAAAGGTTTTTATTTTAGCTTATTTTTTCTAAAATGTCTTTTGTGTGTGTTAATTATTTTTTAGCTATAAGGAGTGGGGATTCTGAATAGCGCTTGTTAGAGACATGGGTGTTCACATAACACCCATGTTTTTTATTTGATGATTTTTAATTTTTTGTAGTTGTATCAATTTTGTGTATAAGTTTTGAATGTTTTTTTAACTAATTAGACGTTTTATTTTGTTTTTGATACTATGTTTTGAGTTTTTTTATTTTTGCTTTATTTTATAAACTAACTTTTAGTCGTGTTATTATTTTTTAGCTATAAGGAGTGGGGATTCTGAATAGCAATTTGTTTGGGTATGGATGTTTTGCATCCATACCCATTTTTATTTACTAGGCTTATATAAAATTGTGTTTGGTTTGATGGTCTTTTTGCTTGTGTTATTCTTTTATTTTCTTGTATATATTCTTTTTTTTTATGTTTATGAAAAAATATAAAAACAAAAGTAAACCTTTTTGTATGTTTTGTAATAGTGGTAGTTATAAGGATTTATTTTAGCTTTATTTTTTCTAAAGTATCCTTTGTGTGTGTTAATTATTTTTTAGCTAAATGGAGTGGGGATTCCGGCTAGCAAATTCAAAAGCATAAGTGTTCAAAAAGCACTTATGCTTTTTTTTTGTTTATCATCTAGCATCATTTTTTTTATACTAGGTATCTCAATCGCTAATTTCAATCGTTTTGTTTAAATTTTTGTTTCAAATATATCCATGAGGCATTTTTAAACTTAATGCTTATATTTGTTTGACGATTTGTCACTTATTGTTAAGTTTCGAGAAGGAGAAAATATATATTTATATCATGGATCAAGAAATATCAAAACCAGTTATAGGAATTACATTAGGCGATTTTAATGGGGTAGGGCCAGAAGTAATCATGAAAACATTTGCAAATGCAAGTATGTTAAAGATCTGTACTCCAGTGATATATGGTTCAGGTAAATTATTTCAAAAATACAAAAAGGTTTTAGGCATAGAAGATATCCACTTTCAGTACACTAAAAGTGCTGAGGTTATTCACCATAAAAAAATTAATTTGGTCAATTGTTGGGAAGAAGATCACCATTTAGAATTAGGGAAAGTTACCGATACTGCTGGCTCATGTGCTAGAATTGCTTTACTTCAAGCAGCAGCCGAATTGAAAAAAGGATTTATTGAGGCGGTGGTAACCGCGCCCATTAATAAAAAAAATATTCAAGGGGCGGATTTTAATTTTCCTGGTCATACAGAATTTTTTACGTCTTATTTTGAAACCAAAGAAAGTTTGATGTTATTAACCAGTGCCGATTTGAGGGTAGCGGTTGTAACAGGACATATACCTCTTAGTCAAGTTGCAACTAAACTTACTACCGAAGTAATTGTAGCAAAAGCGAAGATTTTACTTAAATCTTTACAAAAAGATTTCGGTATTCAAAAACCAAAAATAGCCATCTTAGGACTTAATCCACATGCAGGTGATGAAGGGATGTTCGGAGATGAGGAAGAAAAAATAATTTTACCGGCAATCAATCAGTTAAAAAATGAAGGGTATTTGGTTTTCGGACCTTATTCTTCCGATGGTTTTTTCGGTATGCAACAATATAAAAAGTTTGATGCCGTATTGGCGATGTACCACGACCAAGGTTTGATTCCATTTAAAACTTTGGCCTTTGAAACAGGGGTGAATTTTACTGCTGGCTTACCGGTAATTAGAACCTCTCCCGATCATGGAACGGCCTATGATATTGCCGGTAAAAATAAAGCCGATGAAACTTCCTTCAGAGAAGCGGTTTACCAAGCTTTGTCGATTATTAAATCAAGAAAACAACTGTTGACTGTCAGGGAATTGTAGTGATTGTGGTAGGGGTTGTCTTTAGATGAACCCCTATTTTTTTAAATCATCTTTCATTCGAGTGAACCTACTATTGAAATGAACAAGTCTGCTGGTATTTCTTATGTAATTTGGGCATTTAAAACAATTTTACTCGTCAATAGAAAAAATCTAATCATTTCATTGGTAGCTTTTTTTATTGCCATTATTTTTTCAGAACAAAATTGGTACAAGGCTGTACTACGTTATACTTATTTTTGTAAAATTAAAGATTGGCTAAAATTTACACCACAACGACAATTAGCCATTGCAAGGGCTAGACACATAGATGATATTTTTTTTTATATCGACTTCAGCAATTTCCCCCTCTGAAATATCGCATTATACGACAAGACGATTTAAATCATATTTCAGGAATTGTGCTATGTACGTTTCATGTACCGCTTACGGTAGTGCCTATTAGGGCATTGATAGAAATGGGTTTTAAAATAGACAGTGTCATTACCAATACCACTAATAAAGAAAATAAATTTGTTGATTGTTGTAAGTTGGTCAATATTCCCATTATTGATTCAAACAATAATGTTTTAACTAAGGCTAAAAATATTCTTCAAAAAAATGGCAGTGTGTTGTTCATGGCCGACAATTCTAAAACGGGTGCTTTTTCTCCGAATATGTTTCATTTGTGCAGGTTATTGAATTCAAAATTAATTTTCTTTTTTGCAGCCTTAAATGATTCCGAAGTTGTGGAGGTGACATTTATTCAAGCGCCATATCCTTATTGTGAAACAGACCATGCCATCGACACTAATTTGCTGTTTTTGAAACAATTAAAAATGGCTGTGTTGGAGAATTATTGTCATAAATCAGTTTTTTAGGTTAATCACAGTTTGCTGTTGTGTCAATTTAATGTGTTTGGTGAAACTATTAATTTTTTGAATTGTAATGCCATTTCAAGTATGTGCTAAGGTTAATTGTAGTAGTCAATCCATATCCAAATTTTAGTCTGTCAACCTGTCAGTTTTATCTTCATTGGAATAGTTTTTGGCTAAAGTTAATCATCATCAATTTAAAATTTATACTACTATGCAAGAAAAAGGTAATATTTCGATTCATACCGAAAATATATTTCCCATCATCAAAAAGTTTTTGTACTCAGATCATGAGATCTTTCTACGCGAATTAGTTTCCAATGCTGTTGATGCCACTCGTAAAATGCAGAAATTAGCCGCTATGGGTGAGTTTTCGGGAGAATTGGGCGAGCTTAAAGTAAATGTTTCTTTTGACGCTGAAGCCAAAACAATTACCATTTCTGACAATGGTCTTGGGATGACTTCAGAAGAAATTAAAAAATACATCAATCAAATCGCTTTTTCTGGTGCAACCGAATTTGTAGAAAAATACAAAGAAAAGGGCGACGAGAAACAAATCATAGGACATTTTGGCTTAGGATTTTATTCCGCCTTTATGGTCGCTGAAAATGTTGAAATTGTAACCTTGTCGTATCAAGAAGGGGCTCAATCTGCGCGTTGGGAATGTGATGGCAGTACTTCTTTTGAAATTAGTGCTGGCACCCGTACTGAAAGAGGTACTGATATTATTTTACATATTGCGGAAGATTCAGAGGAGTTTTTACAAAAAAATAGACTGCAAGAAATCCTGAATAAGTACTGTAAGTTTTTACCAGTAGCGGTTTTCTTTGAAGAAGAACAAGTGAATAATACGGCTCCATTGTGGACTAAAAGTCCTTCGGAGTTAAAAGACGAAGATTATTTGGCCTTTTACAAAGAGCTTTATCCGTTCTCTGAAGACCCCTTGTTTTGGATTCATTTGAATGTTGATTATCCATTTGAATTAACTGGGGTATTGTATTTTCCTAAATTGAAAAAAGATTTAGAACTTCAAAAAAATAAAATTCAATTGTACTCTCGTCAAGTGTTTATTACTGATGAAGTAAAGGATGTTGTCCCTGAGTTTTTAATGTTATTGCATGGGGTAATTGATTCTCCTGATATTCCTTTGAACGTTTCTAGAAGTTTTTTACAAGCCGATGGCAATGTGAAAAAAATCAACGCCCACATCACCAAAAAAGTGGCAGATAAATTGGCAGAGTTGTTTAAAAACGATAGACCAAGTTATGAAGAGAAATGGAGTGATATTGGTGTATTTGTGAAATACGGCATGTTGAGCGATGATAAATTCTACGACAAAGCCAAAGACTTTTGTTTGTTAACCAATACAGATAAAAAATATTTTACTGTAGAAGAATACAAACAAAAAATTGCTCCGCTTCAAACCGACAAAGACAATAAATTGGTGATGTTGTATACCTCTGATGCAGGAAAACAAAACACGTATATTGAATCTGTTCAAAAAAGAAGTTATGATGTGCTTGCATTTGATACGGTGATTGATAATCACTTTGTGGGTATGTTAGAACAAAAATTAGAAAACATTTCTTTGAAAAGAGTGGATTCTGAAGTGGCAGATAAAATCATTGAAAAAGATGAGAAAATAGATTCTGTATTGTCTGAAGAACAACAATCAGCTGTGAAAGCGTTGTTTGAGCAAGCCATCAACGATAAAAATAAAACGGTTGTTGTGCAGGCTTTGCCTACTTATGAGTTACCGGTGACCGTAACGCTTCCTGAGTTTATGCGTCGTATGCGCGATATGAACGGTATGGGCGGTGGTATGGCCATGTTCGGCAATATGCCAGAAATGTTGAATGTGGTTGTCAATGCGAATCATTCGCTGATACAAAAAATTGTAGATGCCAAGGAAGAATCTGAAAAACAAAGTCTTGCTAAACAAGTGTATGACCTAGGCTTATTGTCTCACAATATGCTTTCTGGTGCTGATTTGACAGCCTTTATCAACAGAAGTGTAGATATGATTGGTAAAAATTAATTTATATACAACAGCGTCCCATTTTGGGGCGCTGTTTTTTATCTTTTAATTGATTTTTTTCATAAAATATACGGATATTTAAACCGTTAATTTGAGGTGAGGCAAAAGTCTCCTTCCTCTTTCAAGCTAATCTCTTCTGCTTTCATGAAATGTAACCATTATTTTTTACTACTGCTAAGTTTATGCTTTGTCGTTTCCCAAGCGATGGCACAAGAAAATACTACTGCGAATAAGTTAAAAACAGATACCGTTCCAACCCTTAAATTAACCGTGGAAGAACGTATTGCGGAAGAAAAAAAGAAACAAAAGAAGTTTAAACGCAATGTGTTTTATGGTAAAAAATCCAAGAAAATGTATACCCAAGTGGGGGAAGGCAATAGACAAACCATTGAGATTTTTTATGTATTAAAAAAATACGAAGAACCTGATCCTTATATCAAAGATATTTATTGGTACGATATCGATAAAATGAGGATAATGAATACCAAAATTACGGAAAAAGACCTTCCCAATGCCATGATTTTGCATGGCCCTTACAAAAAAAAGGTTGGCGAAGAGGTGGTAGAGGAAGGTGTTTTTTATGTGGGTACCAAACATGCCCGCTGGGAAAAATACGACAAGGATAATATCTTGATTGAAAAATTAAAATATTTTAGAGGCTGGGCTAAAGAGGCTAAAATTTCTTATTACGATGAGGATAGAACCAAAGTAAAAGAAGTGATTCCTCAAATCAATAAAGTGAATGAGGGCGAATATTTTGCGTATTTCCCAAGTGGTAATATGCAATTTCAAGGGAAATATAAAAATGGGGCTAAAGTAGGGGTTTGGATAGAATATTTTGATGCTCCTTATAAAAAGAAAAAAGAAATTCAATACGCCAAGTCATATTTAGAAAAAGACGTTAAACCCTTTACTTTAAGGGAATGGGATACTAAAAATAAATTGATTTACGACAAGGCTGTGGAAGATAAAAAGAAAATTTTATCAGACACTACAAATTAGTATTGGCTTTTAAGAATTTTAAATGTCGAATTATAAATTCCACATTTAAAACTTAAAATTTAAAATTAAAAAAAATATGTCAGACAAAGAACCTACCTCCTTATATTTGGTGCCCACTCCGATTGGAAACCTCGAAGACATTACCTTACGGGCTTTGACTATTTTGAAATCAGTAAATACTATTTTGGCTGAAGACACCAGAACTTCTGGTCATTTGTTGAAACATTATGAAATCAATAAGCCTGTAGTTAGTCACCATGCTTTTAACGAGCACAAAACCATTGACCATTTGATTAAAAGAATGCGTCAAGGGGAAGTGTTTGCGTTGATTTCTGATGCCGGTACACCGGGTATTTCTGACCCAGGTTTTTTATTGGCCAGGGCTTGTGTACAAGAAGGGGTGAAAATTGAATGTCTGCCTGGTGCAACGGCATTTGTGCCGGCCTTATTGAAATCGGGCTTGCCTGCCGATCGTTTTACTTTCGAAGGTTTTTTGCCTCAAAAAAAAGGAAGACATACCCTGTTAACCACTTTCTTGACGGAAGAAAGAACCATTATTTTTTATGAATCACCACACCGTTTGGTGAAAACCTTGGAGCAATTTGTAACTTATTTCGGGGAGGAAAGAAGAATTTCGGTGTCTCGTGAAATATCCAAAATGTTTGAAGAAACCTTTAATGGCACTATTCCTGAAGTGTTGAGGCATTTTGCAGCCAAAACCGTGAAAGGAGAAATTGTGATGGTGTTGGAAGGTGCTAAAGTAAAAAAGAAAAAAGAATCGAAATACGAAGATCAAGACGATCAGGATGAAATATAGTTATTTAAGTATGAAAAATTCCCGTTCCTTATTTATTGCTTTGGTTGGTGTTATGGCTTGGCTGATGCTTGCTTGTGATGCCAAAAAAGCTAATGAAAACAATGCCGAACCTGAAAACAATGCCATAGACATTACTTTTACCCCTAGCGATACCAGCATTAATTTAAACTTGTTTTATCTCAATTTGAAAGCCATTCAATTGATCAATGTGGTGGTCAATGACAAGGCGGTACCTTATTCTAAAATTACGGACGAATCACTCGCTTTGTCGCCCAAAGCAATGCGTTTAGGTAACAATAGGGTAATGTTTATTTATGCCCAAAATAAAATCATTGACACCATACAAAAAGATTATTTCCATACCTTATCGGTCGCTTATTCGGTTCAACATACGTTTAAACATCACGAGCAATATTTTACGGAAGGCTTGTTTTTTGATGATGCTAATAATTTGGTAGAATCAATGGGCTTGGAAGGGAAATCTAAAATTGTTTTTTATAAAAAAAACAAAAATGGTTATCAATCCAAGGATTCTATCCTTAACGAAAATAACGAATTTGGTGAAGGCATTGCTTTGCAAGATGGCAATTTGGTACAGTTACTTTGGAAAAATAATTACCTTAAAATATTTGATTATAAGTCTAAAAAATTCCTAAAAAACTTGGCTTATCCCAATGAAGGTTGGGGATTGTGTACCCATCAAAATCAATTGTATGCCACCAATGGCTCCAATGTGATTAGTGTTTTGGATATCAAAGGATCTACAACCCAAATTGTAAAATCAATTCAAGTACATGATCAACATGGGCCTGTGGCGAATTTGAATGAAATTGAATACATCAACGGTATTATTTACGCCAATGTTTGGCAATCGAATATGGTTTGTTTGATTAATCCTTTGACTGGCGATGTGATAGGGAAAATTGATTTTGCTGCACTTGCCGAAAAAGAAGCCGAACAAAACCTCTCTGTTGATGTGATCAATGGCATTGCCTTTAATAAAACCAATAATACCTTGCTCATCACAGGGAAATATTGGCGAAACTTTTATGAAATTAAATTAGAAACGGCTTTGCCCACACTTTAGTTTACTGCTTTAACGCTTGTTTACGACTCGTTTGGTAAGATTACGCTTGATATGAAACGATTAACCTGTTTGTTATTGCTTTGTTTAACATTGTCTTTTGCTTTTGCACAAAGTCCGGGGAATGTGACGGCCAATTTACAATGGTGGTTTAAGGCCAATGATGGTACGGAGGTAACAGTAGACAGTGCGCAAGTGAATACTTGGTTAAATCGAGGGGCTTTTAAAACAAAATCACTCATGCGGATGCAAAAGTCGTCCAAAGGCTATCCTATGTTTATGCAAAATAAATGGAATAGCAATGCCGTAGTACAATTTTCGGAAGATAGTATTGGTGGTTTTCAAACTTTTCCATCAGATTTTACCAACATGTTGCCAACAGAGGGCAATTGTACTTTTGTGGTGGTGTTTCAATCGGCTCAAGTTAAGGGTAATGTGTTGGGCTTGCATTATTATAGCCCTTATTTTTTTGGTACCGAATCGGAAGCCACTACTGTTGATTTTGAGTTTGGTTTTGCCAATGGAACTGTGGTGATGAAATGCGATTCGGTTGATCGTTGGTCGGCTGGGAGCAAGGCCCAATATGCTGATCAAGTGGGGCATATAGCGATGGGTAGCAAACAGCTCGGGCCAGTTGAAAGTAGTAATTGTACCTTGAATTTACTCATAGATGGGTTCCCTGATCTCAATACCAAAACCCTCCCTAGTTCTTCTTTATTGAATTCTGCCAATTATCAAGAGGAAGATTATTATCATGGCTTTACGGTTGGGGTGCAAATTAATCACTTGTTAGATCATTTAACGCCAAAAACGGCCTTTGATGGAAGCATCGCTGAAATTATTGTGTACGACAGGGTGTTGTCAGCCGTTGAAATGAGGGCGGTAAATTCTTATTTAGCCATTAAATACGGTATTACATTAAATCAAACTATCTCCTCGAACTATGTAAGCGCAAGCGGAAACATTGTTTGGGATGCCGCGAGTTTTGGTGTTTTCAACAAAGATATTGCGGGTATTGGTATAGATCCGGCATCGGGTTTAACACAACTTCAGTCTCAAAGCATTAATCCGGGGGCAATGGTCACCATGAAACAAGCCTCCTCATTAGATGCCAATGACTTTTTGCTTTGGAGTGACAATGGTTTGTCTCCATCAGCAATAACTTACAAGGATATTGCCGCACCTATTGAAGCCCGTTTGGCTCGGGTTTGGCAAATTCAACAAACGGGAGAAGTGGGTACTGTTACTGTTCAGCTAGATTTGTCTGCTGTGCCTGGCAATATCAATGTGGAGGATTTAAGATTGCTATTAGATGATGATGGTGTTTTTAATCAACATACTACTATGTTGACGCCTCAATCTATGGTCAATAAAATAGTGACTTTTCATGCCGTGGCTTTCAATGCCCAAACCGCTCTCTATTTTACGCTTGGCAGTGTTAATCGAGCACAAACACCCTTGTCTGTAAATAGTATTCCTCGTCCTGAGTTAGTGATTTATGAATTGGTAACACCCAATCATGATGGCTTTAACGATGGCTTTAAGATTTTAAACCTTGAGTATTTCCCCGACAATGAATTGTTTATTTATACCCACGAGGGGATAGAAATTTTTCATCAACAAAAATTTACCAATGGCGCTTGGAATGTGGCTGAGGTAGCGGATGGCTTTTATTATTATGTATTCAAAACCGGATCCATCAAACGTTCCGGCGAAATAGTGGTGAAACATTAATGAAAAATCGTTTCTTACGATATCGTTTATTATTGTTCTTGGTGCTGGTGCATGGCTCCTTGGTGGTGTTGGCGCAAAGAGAAGTGCATTTTTCCCAATACATGTATCAAGGTATTTTAATTAATCCCGCGTATGCGGGCAATCAAAACCAAGTACAAGCCACCCTTGGTTATAAGTCTCAGTGGAATGGTTTGAAATCGACTCCTACGGTGATGGCATTTACCTTACATGGCCCTATTATTCATCAAAGTGCTGGTTTGGGATTGCAAATGAATAGAGAAACGTTTGGAAAATCGTCTCAATTGGCCATCTTAGGTTGTTTTAGTTATAAAGTTAGGATTAACAAAGGGGTGTTAGCCATGGGCGTGGAGACAGGCTTTAGACAGTATGCAATAAATATAAGGGATTTGGTCATTGAAGACCCTACCGACCCCAATATTGCCCCCACGCAGACTTTCAATAAGTTTGATTTGGGGTTTGGGATGTATTACCAAACCGATAAAAGTCATGTTGGTCTCACGGCCAAAAAACTAAATGGCAATGCTTTTCAACAAGCGCCTTTGGTAAGTATAAATCCACAACAATATTATACCTTATTTGCGGGTAGAAAATGGAACATGGGAAACAAAAGTAAATTGCTGTTGAGTTGTTTCTTGAATTATAGCTTTCAACAAACTACTTTAGGGGAAGGGAATGCTATTTACCAATCTAACCTTGGTTTAGTCGTAGGGCTTGGGTATCGTTCTACCCATGAGTTGATTGCTATGGTGGGGTTAAATATGAAAAAATTGATTCCTGCGGTGACAGAAGATTTAACCATTGGCTATGCCTACGATTATGGATTCACAGCATTGCAAGACATGAATTATGGTGCCCATGAAATATTGTTGTGCTATAGGTTTGCGACAAAGCCTACGGTGTCTCAAATTTTAAATGATAAAAAAGCCGTTCACCCTATATTTTTCTAGATGAAAGCTATTCTTGCAATGATCTTGTACTTTGTTTTTACCTTTTTAATAGGTTGTAAGCAATGGCATATACAACAGTCGTTTAAAAATGAAGCCATCGCAGATGCCTATCTTCAAACTTATCAATATGCCAATGCCATCAATTATTACGAAAAGGCTTATCAATATAGAAAAGAAGCCATTTTAGCATTTAAGCTTGGGGATAGTTATTTGTTGAATAGCGATTTTGAGCAGGCTGAAAAAAGTTATGCGCCTTATATCG